>CAZMYQ010000011.1:0-10269 GCA_964570545.1 uncultured archaeon
ATATAAATATCTCTGGAAAAAATTTGGAGGAATCATTGTTGATAAATGCTAAGAAGAAAATTGATTCTATTTTAGGTCAAGATTATTTTGACTTATATATTTCATTTGAAGAAGGATATATTAAAGTTGGGAGCAAATGGTTTTTTACTGTAGTTTGCTGTGTGTATGACAATTTTGACTATAGTTTTGGTTTTGGACCGTCGTTAGAATTGCCCAAACAATTAATAAATGATATGTTGCTTGGAGAAGATATATTAAAAATCTTGCAAAATTTCTCCAAAAATAGTGAAAAAGATATAATAAAAGTTTTTACAGATGAAAAATTAGGAATAAACGATATGTATAAAATAGCTTTGATGATGGCTTTGTCAAGCGATATGATAAATCAATTGTTTGAAGAATAACAATAGTATGCTGAAACTATTCCCAATATTCCACCTATTAGTATTTTTGATATGCCTGCAGCTGCTAAGAAAAATAATATCATAGGTATTCCAAAGAGCAAGAATTTTAAATATGCAAAAATATGCATGAAAAATACTATTATTAATTTTACTAACCAGTCTCCTAAAGAGTTGTATGTTAAGTTATAAGAAGGATTTTCACCAAAATATGTGTATAAATATGCTCCTAATCCTAGATAAATAGATATTGTAAAGATAATTATTGTCGAAACAATGTAAAAGTTCAAATATTCATTAAAATCTATGTCTAATTTTTTAATAGATTCATATACTACATACCAAATGACCATATATGAGCCCAATAGCATAAAAACTTCTGAAAGTTGTTTAATTAAGAAAAAATTTCCTAAATATACACCAATTAATTCTAAGAAGTTTATATCTTTGTTTTCTAACATCTTTGACAAATTAGAATATAATATCTTATTTAAATCAACACCTAATTTTAAATATCCAACATATCCTATTAGAGATAACGCAATTAAAATTATCAATCCATATAGGAATATTCTTTTGCAGTCCATAATATAATTTTGGAATTTACATATATAAATTGTTGCAAACTTTTCAGATAATGATGGAAATAGCGGATGCAATAAAATTATCTGACGATCAAAATGTTAATAATATAATAAAAGATATACTTAAAGATATTTCAAATGGAGAATATACTATAAAAATAGAAACAAAAACTAAACTACAATCAAGAAGTAAAAGCCCAAAGGAAAGAATATGTTTAACAATTTTAACTAATAAATATAAAATATTACTCGAGTTAAGATTGGAAGTTAAATGTATTGGTTTGATATATGAAGGTATAAAAGAAGGTGCTTGGGTAAGAATAATAAATAGATATGGTGAAGAATTATATGCAAAAAAGATAGAAATTTGTGATGAAGCGTTTATTGATATCCTTAAGATAGCAGATAAGGAAGTTTCAAATTTTTTAAAATACATATATAGTTAATGATAATACACGTCTTAGTTAAGCCAAACGCAAAAATGCAAAAAGTTGAAAAATTAGGACCAAATGAATTCAAAGTATATTTAAAATCTCCTCCTATTGATGGAAAAGCAAATAAAGAACTAATCGATTTAATTTCAAAGTATTTTAATACGCCAAAATCAAACATAGAGATTATTAAAGGAAAAACTTCAAGAAATAAAGTTTTAAAAATAAATTAATACATATCTCTAACTATTGAGATGCCTTTTCCTCCTTCTATTTTGTATGGATATATTTTATTTGAATGATTAGTACCTCTCATTTTTCTAATTAATATTGTCCTTCCAAAACGTAATTTATCATCGTATCTTAACCAAATAACACCATCTGATAAGTATTCTTCTACTTTGTAAGATGAAAATGTTTCTAATTCGCTGATTAATATAGATGTTAATTTTAGTTTGTGCAAAACCAAATTTATTAAGTGAATTATTTTTCTAACTTGCCAATCTTCGCTATATCTACTTGCTAAATCGGTTATGGAATCAATAACTAATCTCTTTGCTCCTATTTCCTTTGTGGCTTGAATTAATTTTTCTATAACACCTTTTACATTATATTCTTCTTTAGTTATTATGAACTCTTCGGTTGAACTTAGTCCAAAAATTGGAGCAGTAGCATCAATTATAATTAAATCTCCTTGTTTTTCTAACTTGTCTAAATCCCAACCAAATCTAAGCATATCTTCTTTTACTGTTTCTGGATTTTGTTCAAAAGTTAAATAAATTCCTGGTTCTCCATATTCTTCAATACCTTTAACTAAATATTGAATTCCAAAAGTTGTTTTACCAGTACCAGGATCTCCGGAAACAAGGATTTGTCTACCTCTTGGAAAACCACCTTCAATTAATTCATCTAACCCATAAATACCAGTGGGGACTCTGTCCATAATTTTATTATTTCAGATAGATATATTTGAATTATAAAAAGAAAAGATTTTCTATTAAAAAACTATTTTTTGAAAACACAATAAACTATTAAAGGAAATACAATTGTAGCATCAGCCCAAATTTCGACATATTTTGCATCATATTGGACTTTTCCCCATGATATTGCTTCTTCTGCTGGTGCTCCGCTTAGAGAACCATCCCATGGTACTGCGGTTGAAATATATATTGCATAATCTGTACCTCCTCTAAATAAATTTGCATTTATTATACTATGTTTTGGTAAAGACCCTCCTAAAACAATACATGCTGTTTTTTTAGCATATATAGCCAAGTCATTTAACCTAACAATATCTTCTGCTATATCAATTTTTATATCTGATTTTTTTTCTTTTTTATAGAAATATAATATATCTCCTATTGATCCATCAGTTATTGCTGGACAAAATATTGGAATGTTATTTTTATACGCCCAATATAGAACTGAATTTTCTTTATTTTCTAAATTCTCATCTATGTATTTTCCGAGCAAGCGACAGAATTCTGAGGCTGAATATATTTTATCTTCTTTATCCATTTGCTCAAAAATTTTTCTTAAATGCTTTTCAAACTCGATATATCTATTATTTGGTACAAAAATATTTCCTATTCTATTTATTCCTAATTCTCTTAATTCTTTTCCAGAAACTTTCCACTCTCCTAAGATAAATGGCTTTAAGCACTTAATAAAATCTTCTTCTACTCCCCCTGCAGTAGTAACAATGGCATCTACATGTTTGTGTTTTACTAAATAAGCAATAATTTCTCTTAATCCAGAAGATATTATATTTGATGTATATCCCAAAAAAATAGTTGTTTCATCTCTATTTTTTAAAATATCTTTCCATATTTTTATTGCTTGTCCTATATGTGTCGCTTGGAATCCTATTTTTTCATAATATTTAGAAATTATTTCATCTAAATCAATAGTTTTGTCTAAATCTGGACCTTGAATTTCAATTCCTTGGATTTCTTCACTTTCTTTAAATACTATATCTTTTGGCTCCATAAGTATATTTATAATGATAATTATAAGAGAAAAGAAATATAAATTGCCATTTTCAAAGGGGCGTTTAGCCAAATCTTTGGTAAATTTAGGAATAAATCCAAATGATTCATATCAAATCGCACTTAAAATAGAAAATTATCTAAATAAAAAATATAAAGGTAAAATAATTCCGAAAGAAAAATTAAGAAATATTGTTTATAATTTCTTGAAAAATTATGATTTAAAATTTGCCGATAGATACAAAATATGGCACACAGTATTAAATAAATATCCAATAATAATTTTAGTTAGTGGTGCAAGTGGTATAGGAACTTCCACAATAGGGCACGAATTAGCAGTACGGTTGAATATTCCTAGTGTTATTGGTACTGACGTAATTAGAGAAGTCATGAGAAAAACTATTTCACAAGAATTGAATCCTATGCTTCACGAATCAACATATACTGCGTGGAAATGTTTAAGAATCCCAAAATCTAAGAAATACGATATTCATATATTGGGATATATTCAGCATTCTGAACCTGTCTTAGTTGGTATAGAAGGTATAATTGATAGAGCTTTAAAAGAAGGTTTGTCTATGGTTATTGAAGGAGCGCATATAATTCCTTGGATGATGAAGGAAAAATATATAAATATGAAAAATATAATTCCTTTAGTTGTTACCGTAGATTCTGAAGATGAACATAAAAAGAGATTTGAGTTAAGATCTAAAGTTAGCAATAGACCTAAAGAAAAATATTTGAAGCACTTTACTATTATTAGAAAGATTAATGATTATTTAGTCAAGCACGCTTCAGAGTATAATATTCCCGTCATCAACAATGAAAATTTAGACATGGCTATTGAATCAGCACTAGATATTATTACTGAAAGATTTAGAGAATTAATTAATTGAATCTTCTACAATTTGTCCATCAACTAACTTAATTATTCTTGTTCCATATTTAATAAATCTCGGATCATGTGTTACCATAATAATTGTCCTACCTTCTTGATGCAATTTGGATAATAATTCCATAACGTCTTGTCCAGATTTGGAATCTAAGTTTCCAGTAGGTTCGTCAGCAAGGATAAATTTAGGATTTGTTACTAAAGCACGAGCAATTGCTACTCTTTGCTTTTGACCACCCGACAACTGGTTAGGATAATAATTTAATCTATGTCCTAATCCCAAATATTCTAATAAATTTTTTGCTCGTATTTCTCTTTCTTCTTTAGGTATGCCTTGAAAAATTAAAGGTAATTCTACATTTTCTAAAACAGTTAAATTTGGGATAAGATTAAATTGTTGAAAAACAAAACCAATATACTTTCTTCGAACTTCGACTAAATCTAATTCATCTATATTTATTCCATTTATATAAACGTTTCCTTTGGTAGGTCTATCCAAACAACCAATAATATGTAACAAAGTACTTTTTCCAGATCCAGATGGTCCTAAGATTATAACAAACTCATTTTCATAAATTGAAAAATTGATATCACGTAATGCAATAGTTTTACCTTCTCCTGAACCATATATTTTCCAAACATTTTCACACCTAATAACCTCTTTCATATTACCACCTATTCATATCTTAATGCTTCAATTGGACTAAACTCTGCAGCTTTTTTTGCAGGCAATATTGATGATATTGTTCCTATTATAGTAGATCCAAAAATTACGAGCAAATATAACAATGGATTGAAATACAATACTATATGTACATTAAAATATGATGACAATACTAAAACAAACCCAACAAGAATTAAACTTATAATTACGCCAGAAATTCCTCCGAAAGCGCCAATAATACTTCCTTCTATTAAGTATAATATAATAACTTGTAAATCAGAGGCTCCTATTGCTTTCATAGTACCTATTTCCTTTACTTTCTCCAAAACAGACATATAAACAGCATTCATTATACCGATTGCTCCTACTATCAGAGAAATTATACTAACACCTATAATTAATATATTGATGACAGTTAATATAAGTCCAAACTTTTCAGCCAATTGTTTAGAGGATAAAACAAAAACATCAATACCTCTTTTATTGAAATAATCTTTTATGTCTTCTTCTGCTTTATCTAATTGGCCATCTTCCGCACCAATCATTAATTGTTGATATCCTTTGAAATTTACTAACTTTTCTCCTGAGGATTTTGGGATATATATCATATAATCTTCAAATGGTGATCCAGTACAATTTAGTATTCCAACAACTTTGAATTTTTTTCCATTTATTTTTATAATATTTCCTGTGTGGATATCAACATCAAACTGCTTTTCAATTCCGCAAGCGAGAACCGCAATATATTCTCCAGGTACTTCGTATATGTGGTGTCCTTCCTTTAAACTAATTAATCCAGCTATATCCTCAAATGCATTTTTAGCATCTTTTTTATCTATTGAAATAATATTAATTTTTAATTTTTTACCTTTTATTTCTACTTCTGCACTAAAAACATTTATTCCAACAACATCTTTTACAGAAGATAAACTCTTTAATTGTCTAATATCTTTATCTGTAAAAAATATTGGTTCGCCAGAGATTATTGTACGAGGTATAACATAAATTTTATTTGCTCCTGCTTTTTCAATTATATCTGTAATTGTATCTTTAATACTAAATCCAGCAGTAAATAAAAAACAAAAGGAGGCGCACCCAATAATTACGCCCAAAATAGTTAAAAAAGTTCTTATTTTATTATATTTCAAACTATTTAAAGAAAGATGTAAAAAATCTAAAAGCGTTGACACACTCATTTAATCACCTTTTTATGAATTTCATATATATGAAATATCCGATTATTCCGATGATAGATATAATCACCAAATATAATAATATATTTGGTCCATTAGGACCATTTGCTGAAAATTCAAATGTTTTAGTTATGTTTCTATCTCCATATCCTTCAATAGTAATTTTAAACTTGTCTCTAAAAGGTGTTATTTTTATGTCTTTTGAATCGTAATCATATTCTTCTAGGGTTGAAAACAAAATAGCATTATTCTCTAATTTACAGCCATCACACTTTAGTTTCAAATATTCATATTTAAGAGGATACTTACTTAAATTGTAAATATATATTGTAATTTTATCGCCCTCATATTTAACATCAAAATCAATATCGTTTTTGCTATATGGACGTAAAACGTATGAATTTACATACTTTGAATTTCCTACATATCCTTCAACATTTAAAGTTATTGGACAATCTTCTCTAAACGTAATAGGAATTATTAAACTTCCACTTCCACAATCTTCTAAATTACCATATATTTCACAGTTTGAAGATATGTTGTAACATATTTTGTCAAAGTTTGATTTTATGAGTATTGAATTTTTATCATAACTTATTTGAATTGGTTGCTTGTATTGAACAGGTAAAACTTTCTCGACCACGTATTTTACTGGAACGTCGTTTATGTAATATTTAACGTTTATATCTAAAACACAATAAAATGAATTTGGTATTATTGTTATTTCTTTTACATTTTGATCTAAGGTAAATTTATTTGGTAACACATCACAGTTTGATTTAATAGATATGTCTGCAGGTTTTGGCACGTCCAATTCAAATTTTACTTTTGATTTAGTGTAATAAATTAAATCTCCACTAATTTTTGGTTCTGGACGATTAGTATACACCAACGGAATTATATCATGTTGTCTGTACGTTTTGTAGTATTTGGATGCATATGGTTCTAATAAATATTTTAAGTATAATGTGTATGAAACGTTATAATCTAGTTCGTTTAATCCTAAATTTAATTTAGGTTTTATGTAAATGTAATATTTTTCTCCAGGCCCAATTTCCCTAATGTAATAACAATTAAAATCAAAGCATAAGTTTATGTCTTTTGCTATATATTGAGAATCGTTGTAAATTGCGAGATGTACTAATGGATCTGGAGTATAATATACAGTTTTTTTAGGCGTTATTGTTAAACCATACGCCAGTGAGATTAATAAAAGTAAAAATAACAATCTCTTCATTAATTAAATCCTTTATTTTTATTTATCTTTTATTGTGCACAAAAATTTAGTCCACTGGTAAAAATACCGATGATAGTTTGACCATTAATTTTGGGTCTAGTTTTAGTTTTATGCTTTCTTTAGAATAAACTTGAGCGCTTGTGACTTTTCCATTTTCATCACATTTTAACTTTATTAAAATATATTTTTTAGAATTGTCTATATTTTTTGATAAAGAATAGTTATCGTTATATATGCTAATTATTTCATTCTTATATTTTCTTAAAGTACTTTTTAATTCATCTTTGTATTTTCTGAAGTGATATAAATATGTGTTTTCATGTGGCGTCTTTGATGTGTTGGTATAATATTTATATATTTCGTTTAAGAATTCACTAACTTTTCTATACCCTGAGTCGGAAACGAGATAAAAAAATGTGAATGTTCTAAATAGTATTTTGTTATAAGATAGTTTTCTACCTCTTCTTTTAGTGTTTTCAGAATTATCTTTTTCTAAATATATTACTACTGTTATTTCTTTGTTTTTGAGTTTTTTATTTATTAGTTCCATATTATTTTTATGTGGTTTGTTATAAAATTATCTTCAATACTTATGGGTATTTCTTAAACAACGACTTCCTAATAGAAGTTGGACGCCTTTTAAGACAAGAAAACCAACATTTCAATACCTATAGGTATTTCTTAAACTTCTGACATATTCTGATGTGTTTTTTATGTATTTATAAGTATTTCAATACCTATAGGTATTTCTTAAACCTACCCGAATTTTATTATAAAATATACTAAAACCAATATATATAAGTTGACCTTCGGTCTACCCTCGATTAAAGTAAAAATCCGACTACAAAAACAAACATAAAACAAAAAACTGTAAAAATCTTTGATAAAACGCCATCTTAAACTAAATTCTCAAAAGCCTTTCCAAAACCAATAAAAAATTTTTCGAAAATTACTGTAATATATAAATATCTTGGAAAATCTAATTTAGAGATGTATAAAAATGCCGTACACCATAGCAAATTTTCTGAAAAGTAGAGGTAGAATTCCACTTCTACTAAAAGTAGGTATAAATTGAAATATAACGCCGGATAAACTGAAAAAACAATATAGTTTCAACACATAGTCTATTTTTCAAAAATTTAATTTACTCTCAGAATAATGTTTTATTTTTAATTCGTGTGCAACTTACTTATTATATTTTATAATCATTTAAATTTATGGAGAACTTGGAGCCTGTTGTAATATTTGGTGCAATAGTTGGATTGACTATTTTGGCTGTAGGATTAGTATACTTTATGCCTGTAGAAAAATCAAATTCTACAAACATAGATAAAAATATAACAACAAATAACAATTCATCAAATACACAGCAAACTACAGAAATAATATTTATAAATAAAGATTTGCCAAATAACTTTATATATACTTCTATGCTAATAGGAGATGTACCATTCGAAAAAAAATTCATTAATATGAAGCAACTAGCTCAAAAAGTCGGATTTAAGGAAATACCGCTATATGTTATAAAACTTGATAAAAACAATAAGTACTTATCTATGCTAGAAAATAACTTAAAAAACGCTAAAAAAGATGTTAATGATATAATAAAATATTACAATGGATATGCTTATATAAACTTTGATGAGTTTAACCCACAATTAAAAGAACTTGAAGAAAAGTATAATAAAAATGGATTTGAATATAAAACAATCAAGGCCAATAACTTAATAGTGATAACCAAGGAATTAGAAAAAGTTAATAAAAACGACAAAGCAATATTTCTAAATGTTGAATTTTCAAAGTACAATGATGGATTTGATGAAAATAAGCCAAAAATAATAATTAAATCTCCTGTCAAAGTAAGTTATGATTTAATAACAAGCATAATATCACCATTTGTATATGACAAAAATTTAGGACTTACGTTTCTGTGGGCCGAAGTTCCTCCTGAAAATGTAATAGTAGATATTAATAAAACTTATTCATTTGAAGCAGAAATTCCAATTAAAGATATCAATAATGAAGATTACCAAAAAATTAAAAATTATATAACTGGAATGAATCCATTTTTAGAAATGGACAAGGATAACAACAAAATTATATTAAAAACTATAGATGGAAATGTTAAAAAAGTATATTTATTTGTTATGTCTGCGTGCCCATTTGGAAATTTGATGGAAAATATATTTTACAAGATACGACAAGCATGTGGTGATTTTAACTTTGAACCAATATTTATAGTAAGTAAACAAGATAATTCATATTCTTCATTACACGGCCCGGACGAATTAAAAGAAGATGCAATAGAAAGACACATAATTAATACGCAAGGTGTTAATGCTTGGTTAGATTTTGTTTACAAGGCAAATAAATACGAAACTGCTGATAAAATGTTGGCAAATATAAGTAAAGGATTACCATACAATATTAGTGACTTAAACTACGATTATGAAATTGCTAATAAGTATAACGTTAGTGGCTCTCCAACAATCGTAATTGTATTAGATAACAACAAAACAATAAAAATCGAAGGAATGAGAGATCCAAATTATATAAAGGATATATTTAACTTATATGGAATATTACACTGTGAAAAAGAATTAGAATCTATTCCAATTGCTGGAAGATGCTAATCCTTTGGAATTATTAATCTTTCTATTCCTTTAAATCTTACAGGGATAAATTCTATATTACAATATTTTAAAGCGTTTTGGAGTTTGTAATCATCTGTAGCCACAGGCAATTTTAATTCTAGCGCCAAAGCCAAAATTTTTATATCTACTTTTGATAGTCTAATTTTTAATTTTCTTGCTATTTTTTTAGCTTTTCTTATGTTATCTTCATTAGGATTAACTACTTTTATATTATTAAGCATAGAT
>CAZMYQ010000012.1:0-6062 GCA_964570545.1 uncultured archaeon
TATTCTTCTAACAGTTGATTACGATTTAATCCTTTATAAATATGGGTGTAATTTAAAAACTATCTCTTTTAATAATAGTAAAAGAGAACTTAAAAAACTATCTTATTTCTTGACGTTATTAAACATTTCCGCACATTATGATTTATCTATAAATTTGACTTCTTCCAAATTAGAAGAAGCTATTGAATATCTTGAAGAACAAATATATAATCATTTAATCAAAACCGACGCAAATCTTAATAAAAAAGATCTAAAATATTTACATATTTATCTAACTTATTGCAGAAATTCATCTTTTAAACAGATGTTTTTTGATATTACAAATAAAAATTATTTTGATAAATCAAAATTAATTAAATTTAATTTTAATGACTATTACAATATAGTTTTGCTAAAAATTGAAGAGTATGTAAATGAAGTCAGTTCTACATTGAATCTCAATTTAGAAGAATTTACTGCAGAGTCTGATATAGAATACACTTTAAAGTCGACTATAAATATGATTGAAAATTATGGAAATAATGTTATAGCCAGATATTTAAAGAATCGTGGGAAGAAATTACTTAATATTCTTAAATTAGTCAAATCAAATAAAACTTTTTATATTTATGTAAATAGGTATGATTTAAAAACTCAAATGATAGCACTTTCTAAGATTAAATCTTGTTTGTCTCCTGGCGGTTGTAAATTCAATTATTCTTTAAACTATTTAATACATTTGTATAATAATCTAAACTCGCAAGATTTTTATGGTGTTGTTTTTGGAGTAATATTTAACGAAAAATTAAACATCATTGGGAGATTTACATTACTTTATTGTAAATATAATGATTCAAACTGTATTTTTAGAATTTCTTCAATATATACAAATAATGTTTTAATTCCTGATTATGTTGTTGATTCTGTACTTAGTAAAAATTTGGAGAATTATAACGTTTTGCCAAAGCAAAAAATTGAAGTGTATGTTCCTAATATTAATTTTGATTTATATGATGATTATGCTCAATCTTGTAAAGGTGGAAAAATACTTTTAGATTTAAATTACTTTTATTAATTGATAGATATAAACAGCAGTTTAAACTAAAATAATTATTCTGTTCTTATATATTTTATAATGATAATCATTGAAGGAAAAGCAAAAATATATGTTCCAAATTTAGATAAAATATCTTCAAATTTGCCTGTATTTTATAATCCTTTGATGGCTGTATCTCGAGAAATTTCTAGTAAAGTGTTAAAATATTTACCTGCAAATTATGGTATTGAATTGATGAGCGCTACAGGTGTTAGAGGAATCAGATATGTATTGGAAAGTGAAAAAGAAGTAGTTTTTAATGATTATGATTCTAACGTAATTAAATATTTATCAAAGAATTTAGAATTAAATAACATTTCAGCAAAGATATTTAATAAGGATGCTAATATAATTTGCTTTGAGCATGAAAAAGAATTTGATTTTGTAGATTTAGATCCTTATGGTTCGCCCACCAAATTTACTCCAAATATTCCAAATTTAGTTAGAAATTATGGTTATTTGCTTGTAGCTGCTACTGACATTGCTGCCTTATGTGGAAATAAAAAATATGCGTGCTATCGTAAATATGGACACTTTGTTGAATTTTGGCAACCTGTAGAAAAAGAATTAGCAGTTCGTTGTTTGGTCGGACATATCGCCTTAAATTGTTTTAGATATGATTATGGCATAGTTCCGGTTTTTTGTTATTGGCATAAACACCACGTTCGAGCAATAGTTAGAGTCATCAAAAGAAACTCTCTAATTAAACAAAATATTGAAAATTTAGAAAATGGTATTTGGACAGGAAAATTGTTTGATAAAGAATTAATTAAAAAGATTTTGGAAAATGAAGCATTTTATATGCGAGACACTAAAAAAATATTTGAGATAGCATCTCAGGAATTAGATATATATTTATTTTGGGATCTAAATTATATAGGGCGTATGTTTAGAATTAGTACTCCATCTGTGCATGATGTTATTGAAAAATTACACTCTTTGGGATATAATGCTTCTAGGACTATTTTTTCACCCACAGGTATAAAAACAGACGCTCCATTTGACGTTCTTGCTAAGATAATTAAAGAAACTTCTAAGTAAATATTTATATTGTTTTCGTATTAATAAATTATGAAGCGCATTTCAGCAATTGCCATTTCTGTTCTTTTATGTTCCACTGCCTTTGCAGGAACAACTTCAACATCAAAATCTGAAGATTTAAATGGAGAGATATTAGAACCTATTAAACCAATATCTAATTTACCTGTCGATGTAGATAACTACATTTCTTGTTTATCTAAATGCTTTAAAACACCTGTATGCGAAAAATTGAGCAATGGTGAAATAGTATGCACAAATACTGCGCCTTTCTTCGATCTAGAATGTGTTAAAAAATGTGATAGTAAATATGCTATTAGCCCAATAATCTCTAAATGTGAAAGTTATCTTGAACCTTGTATTTATGGCGAAAAATCAGGTCACATACCACCTCTTAAAGAATGTTTTTCCCAATTTAGGAAATGTGTATTTCATGAGTATATTAAACCAGTTTTACCACCTGTTAGAAGTTTAGAAGAATTATATAATAATAAAGAAAAATTGGTTGGAAAACAAGTAGCAATATTAAATCTAACATATTATGGTTGGCATTCCTGCGAAGGAAAATTAATAAACAAGGCTAAAACCAAATCGGATATATTAATTGGTGATGGCAAATATTGTATGTATATATCTCCATCTGGTGAATTTAATGGTTTGTCTAAAGAGTTGATCGGTACCAAAGTAGCAGTTTTTGGAACTCTTACATTAGATAATAATAATTTGTATTTAGAGAATGCTATTATACGTAAAATGGGCGAATATAAAGACATAAACGAAATTATATATATTGGCAAGAATACTGATGCAGTCAAAAAAGAACTAAAAGTTAGAGATAAAATTAAACTATTGTTAAAGAAAAAATTATTAGATGTGGTAAATAAATTAGAAATAAAATTAAAAGAAAAATTAAAAGATATAAACGATAATCCAAAAGAAAAAGAAAAAATACAATTGGTGCTCCAAAGAATTGAACAAATAAAAGAAAAAATCCAAAAAGGCGATATTCCAAGAGCAAAACAATTTTTAAAGAACCATCCTATAATTAGAGAACACATCAAAGAATATCTAAAAAAGAAAATTATGAAATATTTAAATAAGATCCAAACTAAATATGATAAATATGTTGATAAGAAAGATATTGATGAAGTAAAGAAATTGTATCAAGAAGGAAAAATAAAAGAAGCGTTATTAAAAATTAAAGAGATATTATTAAAAATTAAGGAAAAAATTAAGAAATAATTTTATGGCAAGCTCTTAAATCTTCTTCAAATATTTTTAATTCTTCAGGAATTTCAATTTCAATTTCATCTTTTAATGATTTGCCTTGTTCTTTCTTTGTTTTCCATACTCGTGAGTTAAATTCCATTAGTTTTTCTCCTAATTTAATGATTTCTTCATCTATGCCTTTAAACTCTTCAAATTTTTCGCAGTGTATAGTATGTCCATATAATTTTCTGTGTATGTAATCTGGCATAGCAGGACTAATTGGAGCAATCCATTTTAATATTTTCTTCATAATTTGGTGTAATGTGTATATTGCTCTTATGTCTCCAGATTTACATCTTTCTTTTGTTAATTCTATATAGTGAGATGAAAATACATCTCTTGTAAACCATAGTATTAATTTGGCTACTTCATCAAATCTAAATTTCATATAATATTCTTTTATTTTATTTTCAGTATCTTTTGCCAACTCTAATATCCATTTATCTGTTGGATATAATTCCATGTTGCATTCTTCAATGTATTCGTACATTGAGACGTATTTTGCTATATTCCATAATTTATTCATAAATTTCTTTACTCCTTTTATTCTGTTTTCTGATATTCTAAAATCTTCACCAGGCATTGTTTCTAAACATAGCCAAAATCTAATAGTATCTGCGCCATACGTTTCAAACATCTCATATGGATCAATGACATTACCTAAACGTTTGCTCATTTTTCTTCCTTTTTCATCCAATCCCATACCATGGATGAACACTATATCAAATATTCGCTCTCCAGTTTCTAAATAGCATCTTAATAATGTATAATACAACCACGTTCTGATAATTTCATATCCTTGAGGCCTTAACTTAATTCCATTCTTTACTTTATTGTAGAATTCCTTATCTTCAAAGTACTTCATAATATACAACGGAGTGATTGAACTGTCCATCCATGTATCTAGTACTCTATGATCTCCTTTCATTTTTGAGCCACATTTTGGACATATTTTTTCTTCTTTCCATGGTTGATAATATTTTCCAGGTTCTGGGACATATACGTATCCACAATTATCACAATACCATAAAGGTACTTCAGTAGCATAATATCTTTCTCTTGATATAGGCCAATCAATAGAAACTGAATCTATCCAATCGTATAGTCTCTTTTTGTATTTTTCTGGAATTATCTTTAATTCGTCTGCCAATTTTCTCATTGTATTTTTAAATTCTACTTGCTTTAAATAATATGCTGGTCTTTCAAGGATTTCAATCTCTGTGTTACATCTCTCATGAATTGGTACAGAATGTTTTATATCTTCTTCCTTAATTAAGTAACCTTCTGCTTTTAAGTCTTCAACGATTTTCTTTCTACATTCTTTTACTGTTAATCCTTTATATCTTTTATCAATCATTTTTCCATCGAAATCAATTAATTGAGTTGATTTTAATTTTAATTTTCTAAATATTTCTACATCTGTAAAATCACCATATGAACATATCATAACTGCACCAGTACCGAAATTAGGATCCGCTTCTTCCATAGCATAAATCTTGACTTTTTTTCCATACAACGGAACAATAACTTCTTTGCCAATATATTTTTTGTATCTTTCATCCTCAGGATGTACTATTACTGCAGCGCAGGCACCTAATAATTCTGGTCTGGTTGTGGCTATTGGGATGTATTCTTCATTGTTATCTACAAAGAAGAATTTCAAATAATATAGTTTTCCATTTACTTCTTTTCTTTCTATTTCAGCATCTGAAATTGTGGTTTTACACTTTGGACACCAATTCATTGGTTGAGTGGATTCGTAAATTAATCCTTGCTTGTATAATTTTATAAATGTTTCTTGAGTACATTTTCTATAATCTGGATCATCTGTTAAGTAATTCATGTTTTCTCTTATTAAGGCTCGAGCCAATATTTTTTTCATATTTTCTGTAAATTTATCTAAATTTTCTTTACATATTTTTAAATATTCTTCTCTTGAAACTTTGTCTGGAGTAATTCCTAAATATTTTTCGACATAATACTCTATAGGAAGTCCGTTCCTATCAAATCCCATTGGAAATAGTACGGAATATCCATTCATTCTATATGCTCTCGCAATAATATCAAAATATGTATATACAAATGCTGCTGCATGCCATACAGGTGCTGTATATGGTGGCGGTGTATCGATTATTAGAATATTTTCAGAATCTTCGTTAAATTTCCACCAGTTTTCGTTTTCCCATAGAACATATATTTCTTTTTCATTGTTTATATCCCAGTGCTTTTCTGTTATTTTCATTGACAATAAGTACCACCTCTCCTTTGGTTATATTATTTTTAAGTTTCTAAAATTATATATTAATGAATCAAGTTATCGAAATGGTGTTTATAATCTTATTTTTTTCAATGTTTATATATATGTTTTATACATTATTAGTCAACTTTGAATCTAATCTTTTACCTCTTGAAAAAAAGCAAAATCAAATATATTGTACAAAAATTGATGAAAATACAATAGAAATAATTCCTGAATCTTATGCTCATGGATGTTATGTTTTGAAGTATGATTCATCCAAATTATATATTGTAACTAATTATTCTTTTGACTTGGAGGATAATACTAAATATTTGGTGAGTGGTGGAGATATTTATTACATAATATGTAAAGAAGGCGCTTGTGAAATGAAAGCAGATTAAATTTTTTCGTTTAGTTTTTTTATTAAATATTCTTCGAAAT
>CAZMYQ010000012.1:6162-10265 GCA_964570545.1 uncultured archaeon
CATATACGGGCCCGGTGGGATTTGAACCCACGACCTTCCGGTCCGAAGCCGGACGCGCTGTCCAAACTGCGCCACGGGCCCGTATTAATAATATTACCTATTTTTATATATTTAATGCTGTATCAAATACAAGAAAAATATAAGGTAATTAAACCTCCTAAGCATATTGATGCACATTTAACAATAATAAAAGGAGATGATGAAGTTAAAAAGTTGTTAAATTACGTCAAAAAGTCAGAATCTGTAGGTGTTTACTTAAATATTTGGTTTGATGAAGCATCAATTTTAGAAACTCTAAAAATCGAATTACCAAAAGATAATAAATTTAAAGGCAAAAAAGTATTGGTGGAACATACTTCTGCAAATCCCACGAAATCTTTACATATAGGACATATAAGAAATGCAGTGATTGGTGATGTTTTATATAAATTCTTAAAACTTCTCGGAGCAAAAGTTCACGCCTCAAATTACGTTGATGATACAGGATTGCAAGTTGCAGAATTGATTTATGGGATTAAAAATCTTGGACATATTAAAGAATCAGATTTTGAGTATTTCGATGAGTATTGTGATAAGGTATATACAGAAATAAATAAAATAATTAAAGAGCAACCAGAACTTATGCATAAGATTAAAGATATATTAAAAGAACTAGAAAATCCAAATTCTGAGACTTATATATTTGCTAAAGAGATTACTGACAAAGTTTTGGTTGATCAACTAAAAACTTTGGAAGATTTAGGAATAGTTTTTGATTACATGATTTCTGAATCCTCAATAATTGAAAATGAATTATGGGAAAATGCTATAAAAATTTTAAAAGAAAAGGGCATAATATTTTACTGTGAGGAAGGTGAAAAAGCAGGTTGTTGGGTATACGATATGAAAAAAGTTGATCCTAATCTTGATGATTTAAAAGTTATCATCAGATCAAACGGTACGGCGACATATGTTGGAAAAGATATTGCATTTGCCATGTGGAAGCACGGAATATTAGAAAACAACTTTAAATTTAGAGAATTATATAATACATATATTACTGACAAAGATGGAAAAGAAATTGAAGAATATTATAATTATGATATTTCATTCCAAGTTATTGGAGAAGAACAAAAATTGCCTCAAAGCATAGTAAAATCAATCATCTCTGAATTATCTGATAAAGAATATAATCATTATGCTTACGGTCTTGTGGCATTAAGTAAAAATACTGCTAGAATGTTAGGTATTGAATGTGATGGAATTCTTCATATGAGTGGAAGAAAGGGGATTTTCGTTAGATGTAGAGATTTATACAATAAAATCTTTGAGATTCTTGGTGATTTAGATTCTGAAGTTAAACACAAATTAGTTAAGAATATTATAAGATATGAAATGATTAAGCAAAATGTTACTAAGTTGTTGGTATTTGATATTGAAGAGAGCGTAAAATTGGAAGGAAATACAGGAATGTATGTATCATATACTTATGCAAGAGCTAAATCTGTTTTAGAAAAATGTTCTGACGAAAAGTTTGAAGAAATCCACGAATTGAATAAGTTTGAATTGGAATTGTTTAAAACAATATTAGAATTTTACTTAGTTATGTATGGAGTTAGCAAAGATTTGAAATTAAATGATATTACAACTTATTTGTTTAACTTATGTAATACTTTTAATTCATTTTACCAAAATTGTAAAATCTGTGGAAGTAATTCAAAAATTAGATATTTGTTGTTATTAAGAACTGTGGAGATTCTTGAATTGTTGTTTGACATTTTAGGTTTAGAAAAAATAAATAAGATTTGAATATTATTATTCTTTTAATTTTTTGAATTCTAACTTAATATCACAAGGTAATTTTGGTTTTATTTTGTTGAATGCTTTTTTTATTAAATCTTCTGCGTTTCCATTGTATCTTATTTCATATAATACTGTTGGTCTTTTAATTCTTGCTGCTCTACCTATTGGTTTTCCGAATGCGTGAGACATACCTTGTGAAATACGATCAGCACCTGCTCCTGTAGCCATCTTGTTTTCTCTTAATATGTGATGTGGATAAACTCTCAAGATTAAGCAGAACTTACCTCTAATTGGGTTTAATGCTTTAACTATCTTTTGTCTACATGCTTCTAAAGCTCTATCTCTTATATTTACCTTTTCAACTGCAATAATGTATGCAACTTTTTCATAGTCTGCTTTTACATCTCCCAATATGAATCTTTGGATTCTGTGATGTTGTGGTGCTGCTTTGATGTAGTTCTTTGATAATACTCTTTTTGAAACTCTTGTATATGCTCTCTTTAGTTCTCTATAACATCTTGCTGGTCTTAATCCCATAATCCCACCTCTATGATATATTTGGTGCCTTTTGGTATTTTAATTATTTTCCAAGGTTCTAATTTTATTTTGTCTATTATATTATAATTGTCATCTATGAAATATATTAATATATTAAAATTACATAGGAATGTGTGTATGTAATTTCCTTTGGCTTCGAACACGTATATGTATTTTGGCTCATATTTGAACATATATCCAATTAAACTTTCAAACTCATTTAAATATTTTAACTTGTACATTGATTAATTATTTAGTTTTGTTGATATATATTAGAACCTAAACAAATCAATAAAATTTGGAAATATTTATCACAAATTTTTATGTTTAATGTTAATCAAAAGGGCAAAAAGATTTGACGATGAGTTGTTAAAAAAATTTTTAAACTAACTAAAGAATAGGAGAACGAATATATTTCTTTTGATTGGTGTGCAGATTCTGTTAATTATTTAAAGAATAAAATAGTTTTTGTAGCAAAACTTAATAATGAACTTGTTGGGTTTCTTTATGGTAAAATAAAAAGAAATAAGAATTTGCCTTTCTTTAAGAAGAAAATAAAATATTGTGATTTAGAAGCAATATATGTAAGGAAACAATATAGGTGTTTAGGTATTGGTAAAATGTTGTTGGATAATTTTATAAAATATTGCGTAAAACATAGAGTAAAATATATTTATGTAGTAACGGATAACAAAAATACAGCATATTTAATAAAGTTTTATTCAAATGTAGGGTTTGAAATAGTGCAAGCAAAGCTAATTAAAAAATTAAAATAATGTTTTTTGTTTTGAATCTAAATCAAATTTTTTGGCTGTGCTCCAAGATCGCCTGATTTCAGGAACATGAATTCTATTGTTGGAAACATATTCTAAAAACTTAATTGTTCTTTCATCAGAAGGGTAGCCAGAACCAAAATCAAAATTATATTTCTTCTTTAGTTTTTCTATTTCTTGGTCTCTAATTACTTTTGCTATTATTGATGCTGCACCTACTATTAAATATTTTGAATCTGCCTTATGTTCTATTATTAAATCTTGAGGTTTCTTTAAGTATTTTTTTATTCTATTTAAATACATATTAGTATTTCCATCTGGACAATCTATAAATACTTTTGATTTTTCAGGCAAGTCATTTAATAGTTTTGAGGTAAAAAAAGCCTCTAGTTCGTTAAGAGAATCATTTTCCACATAATTATCAATGATTTTTGAATCAATTATTAATATTTTTTTATAATCTAAAAACTCATCTAAGAGTTTAAACAAAGTTTTTCTTTGCTCAGGATGTAATAATTTTGAATCTTTTACTCCTAATTTTTTTAACTCTTCTATTTTATCTTCATTTATTCCTGCGCAACATATTACCATCGGCCCAATTACTGGCCCTCTTCCTGCTTCATCTATTCCATATATTAGGCTCATTATAATATCTTATTTCCGCGTTTAAATATTTTTAGTAAATCAATATTGTTATATATGATAAACAACTATATTAATCAATATTAGATAAAAAATAGAATGCAAAAATTTTCAATTAATTATATTTAATAAGTCTTTTAAATTCTTTATTTGTATCGGTCTAAATAGTGTTTCTTCTTTATGGTTTTTGTTTTCTATCCATATTGGTTCAAATCCAACCAAGTGGCCACTAATTAAATTCTTTATTTTATCATCAACATAATATATTTTCTTATATTTGTATAGTTTGTATTTATTTTTGATGTAAAAATACATTCCAATGTCTGGTTTTCTTATATGGGTACTTCCACTAAATACATATCCTTTAAT
>CAZMYQ010000013.1:0-9211 GCA_964570545.1 uncultured archaeon
AAATTATTTAAGATATATGGAAGAGTCTTATTTAATATTTTTGCTAGAGCCTTATGAATATTCTTACAAGAAAGCATTAAAACTTCCAAGAAAAATATATTTGATTGATACTAGTTTTTGTATGTTATATGATTTTTCAAGAAATTATGGGAGAAAATTAGAAAATATTGTTTTTATAGAACTTCTACGTAGATTTGGTAGAGAGAATATATTTTACTATTATTCTCCTGAAATAGATTTTGTTGTCAAAGATGGTTTAAAAATTAAGTATTTAATTCAAGTTTGTTATGAACTAAATGAGAAAAATTTTGATAGAGAAATAAACAATTTACTAAAAGTTTCAGAAAAATTAAATTGCAATAATTTATATGTTATAACTTATGATCAAGAAGATGAGATAAATGGAGTTAAAGTAATCCCTTGTTGGAAATTTTTGCTTAGGAACAATATTTAAAAAATTATTTAAAGATTTATAAAAGTTCAATTTTAAATCCAATTTCAAATTCACCGAGCATACATTTTATTTTCATTTTCTTTTCGCCTGCGCCAAATTCAATATCTGCATTTGTTCTATTAGATAGATAATCTTTATTCTTCATGATTATTTCTTTTAATTTTTCATCGCAATCAAACACTATTTTAATCTTTTGTTCAGGAGTTAATTTTAACTTCTTTCTTTCTTGTTGGATATGTCTCGACAATGTTCTAATAAATCCTTCTTCAAGTAATTCTTGATCTAAATTGGTATCGATTTTTACTTTTTCTCCGACGACTACTTCTTTACAATTACACATTGATTTTAATAATTCTTTTAACTCATCAGGTAAATCTACATTTATGAATATTTTTCTTATTGGTTGTCTTAAAGGTATTCCATGTTCGTTTCTTAAACTTAATATTTCTTCGCTTATTTCTATCATCTTTTCAAAGTTTAAAATTATTTCTTCGTCATACTCAGAGCTTGGATATTCTTCTTCAACAAACAAACTACGTCCATATAATTTCTTATAAATATATTCACAAAAGTGTGGTATTATTGGTGCCAAACCTACTAAAGATTTTGTTAATACATATTTAATTATTGCTTGTGTATTGCTATCTAAGTTTTCTTTGGCTATTTTTATATATGTTCTTGAAAAGTCATTTATTACAAAGTCGCTCCACTTTCTTGAATATGTTACAAATTCTAATTTTTCCATATGTTCTTCGCATTCTTTGGCTACTTTGTATAACTTGTTTATTATCCACTTATCTGCATAAGTTTTAACTTCAAATTGTTCTGATGGATTTTTGATTAAGTTCAAAATGTTTAGTATTATATTAAATAATTTTATGTATTCTTTCTTTTCTTGTTCTAAGGCTAAATTCATTTCTTCGTAGATTTCATTCTTTGATAATATGTAATATCTTGTTAATGTTGCGCCCCAATTTTCGTATGCATCTTTTGCCCAAACTACATTTCCTTTTGATTTAGACATCTTTTCTCCTTTATGGTCTAAAACAAAACCATTGTATGTTATTTTCTTGTATGGCTCTTTATCAAATATCAAAACTCCAACAGATAATAAACTTGCAAACCATCCTCTAAATTGATCTATTCCTTCTATAATAAAATCTATTGGATAATATCTTTCACAATCTTCAATTGTTTTACAGTTATCTTTATAGTGCGATGCATAAGATGCACATCCTGAATCGAACCAAACATCACATATAAAGCCACAATGTTTCATTTTTCTCCCACATTCACACGTCAATTCTATCTTTGATATTTGTGGTAAATGAGGATCATCAATTTTTATTCCACTAACTTTTTCAAGTTCTTCTACACTACCAAATACTTTATATTTTCCACATTTTTCACATTCCCATATTGGTATTGGTATCCCCCAAAATCTTTCTCTTGAAATACACCAATCAGGCATTGTTTTTAATACATGTAGCATATTTAACTTGGCGAAACTTGGATGCCATTCAATATTATTCTCAACTAATTCTATCATTCTTTCTTTATATTTAGATCTTTCTATCCACCATTGTGGCGATGCTCTCCACAATATTGGAGTTTCACATCTCCAACATAGTGGATATTTGTGTTCTATTTCCTCGTGATATATTAGCACGCCTTTCTCTTTTAAGTATTCAATTATCTTTGGATTTGCGTCTCTGAAATATTCGCCTGCAAAAGGCCCTTCGGTTAATATCCCTTTTTCGTTTACTGGGGAATATATAGGCACTCCTTCCTTTAATCCTAACATAAAGTCTTCAGTTCCATGTCCAGGCGCGCAATGTACTAGTCCAGTACCATATTCTGCTCTAGTCTTATGTCCACTAATATCTGCATGGTGTTTACCTTTTTTTGAACTTAATCTGGCTTCGTCTAAAGTTTCTCCTAAAGTTACAAAATCTGCGCAGACAACTTTTAAGTATTTGCCGTGCTTTTGTTCTGATTCTTCAAATATATGTTCATATCTTATTCCTTCTAATTCCCTTCCAGAAATTGTTTCTAATATTTCATAATTTTCTATTCCAAACTTCTCCATAAGTTTTTCTACTTGAACTTTCGCCAAATACCAAATTTCTTCTTTTCCATTATAATTGACTTTTACTTTACAGTACTCATATTTTGGATTTACTGCGATTAACATATTTGCTAACAAAGTCCATGGTGTGGTTGTCCAAATAACTAAATATTCGTTTTTTGATCCTCTGACTTTGAATTTAACATAAATACTTGGATCTTTTAATAATGTATATTTTTCTTTAATTTCATAATCAGATAAAGGAGTTTCACAATGTGGGCACCATGCTACAGTTCTATTCATCTTCTTTAATAATCCTTTTTCTTCGGCTTTTTTGAAGAAATACCATGCAAAACTTATATATTCTTTGTCACAAGTATAATAAGCATCTAAATCAATCCATTGTCCTAAATTCTTCCTAATTTCAGTCCATTGATTTGATTGTTCTTTTACGTATTTTTCACATTCTTTTATGAAATTTTCTACACCAAATTTTAATATATCTTCCTTTGTTTTTAGTCCCAATTTTTCTTGAACTTTAACTTCGATTGGTAATCCATGGGTGTCATATCCTGCTCTACCTATTATCTTATATCCTTTTAGAAGTTTAAATCTTAAATATGCATCTTTTGCTATTATATTTCTTAGATGCCCTGCGTGAGGCATAGCATTTGCATATGGTGGGCCATCTACAAAAACAAATTGCTTTTGTCTTTTAGAATTTGCTTTTTCTCTTGTCTTATCTCTTTCCCAGAATTCGTTTATTTCTTTATCTATTTGCTTCAAAACTTCAGTGAATTTCTTGGCCACCTCGCATTATAATTATTTAGGTTTCGTATATATTAGTTTTGCATAAGAAATAAGTAAAAAGCTAAATTTAAATAATTTCTTTAATTTTGCTCATCAACTTACATCTCCATACTTTCTT
Organism: uncultured archaeon; assembly: GCA_964570545.1. GTDB lineage: Archaea > Iainarchaeota > Iainarchaeia > JAADDC01 > CAZMYQ01 > CAZMYQ01. The sequence continues at coordinate 3,451 of CAZMYQ010000013.1, forward strand.
GCCAATGAATCCAAATATTTGTGGATATTTATTCATTGACAATACAACCAAGTTTTTATAATTACCACCAACATAGCATTCTTTTAAATAATATTTCCAAATAAAGTTTATTGGCATCTTGAATTGAGAATACAGCAGTGAAGAATATATTGTCAAAGCTTCTTCAAAATAGTTTTTGTTTATTAATAATTCTAAGATATTTTGGATAGTTTCAGGAATTTCATACTCATGTGGTAATTTATTGTCAGGCAATTCATAAACTAAAATATCAGAAATATCAAAATTGTACTTTTTGTAACTTCCATCCTCATATTTTACACATACATTCCCAAGTATGGATGTAACCATCAACTCTTCCTTTAATTCTAATCTTTTTGATAAAAATTTTGCTAAATCTAATTCTTCATAGTTATCCCCACAAGATCTAAATAAGGAAATTGCAAAGCCGATTATTGTAGATTCATAGCTTGAAAATGAAGGTTTAATTATATTTGCTTTTAAGCCTGTGATATCTAAGTTATATTCTGTTTTTAGTAATTCTAACGCTAATTTTAATAAATTTTTTAAGTATTCATCATTCGTATTAATCTCATATCCTTCTGGTTTGAGTTTTGTATAAATTATGTTGCTTGGATACAGGCCCACACAAATACTCATATTTTCTATTTCCAAAATTTCAACTGCTGATGGCACATATATTAGAGATTTCATAAATTTTTAAGTTTAATATTTTAATATTACTTTGTTAAAAATTTATACTAAAGAAATACACAAAAACAGATACGATTATTGTTTTTAATCTGTACATTATATTATTATGTTATTTATGTTATTTATTTAAAATTCTGCTTGCAAGAAATAATTGCATCTATGATTTCGTTTTTGTCACAATTTACTAACCGCCCACATATATACAACGAAGGAATTTCTTTAATGTTATATTTCTTTTTTAACATATCATAAACTAGAGAATTATTATCAATAAATGTAAATATTCTTAATTTATCGTGGAATTTATCTAGTAATTCACCGCATTGTTTTGATTTTTTATCAACTTTTGCAAAATAGAGAATTGGTATTTTTTCTAAATTACATTCTTTAAATTTGGCTTCATAGTATGAATAGTATTTATACTCATATTCCATATATTTGTTTAAGATTTCTTCATTAAAATCTCCGCTTTCTAGTCTATATGGTAAATTATATGCATATAAATATAAAATGTTTTCCCAATAATTTAATTGGTCTTTTACTTCTAAACAAGAAGACTTTTTTATTTCTTTCTTTAAATCTTCTATATAATTTTGAGATATTAAATATCCAGTTAGTACGCCGCTAATAAATACTGTCAAAGTTAAAACGGACGCTATGACTAAAAAGACTATAAATTTATCCATAAAAATATATAGTTTAAGAAATTAAATAATTACAATCTTTCAATTATTTCTCCTTCAAATTGTCCTTTCCCGCCTGTTGGTTTTGCTAAAACTTCGCCACAGTTTAGGCATTTTACTACTATAGAAGGTCTTTCAAACACAATTTGCTCATTTCCGCATTTCTTACATTTTACTTTAACAAATTTCATATTAATCACCCTTTTATTTAATTTGTTTATATTATTATACTAAATAAAAAATTATTATATATAACTTTTTAAAATGAGATATAAAAGATCGACCATTATATTTAATAAAACTACTTCTAGAGGTGATTCTCTTGCTTTGTGAAAAACAAATAAGGGAAGTACAAAGGATTGTAACATTAGAAGAAATTTTCTTCAAAAATGCAGGATATAATTTAATGTTAGATATTTTAAAAATGATGGGTAATATACCACCTACAAAAACCCAACAATGGATAAATATTATTCTTTCAAGAAAAGATTTAGATGATAAACAAAAGCAAAAATTAATAGAAGAAATTCGATTAAAAACCATATAAATTTATCTTAAATATTTATAATGGAACGTATTTTAGCTAGAGATTTAAAAAATAAAATTGGTGAAAAAGTTAAAATGTATGGTTGGGTTGAATTAATTAGAGATTTGGGTAAATTATGTTTCTATATATGTAGAGATAGATCAGGACAATTCCAAGTAGTGATAAAAGGCGCAACAAAAGAACAAAAAGATATTCCAAGAGAATCGGTAATTGAAATAGTTGGTACTGTACAAGAATCAAGAGATAAACGATTTGGTGTTGAAATTGTAGCAGAAGAAATTAAAATAATTAATAAGGCTATTGATACTCCGCCATTTGACTTAAAGACTAATCCTGGATTTGATACAAGATTTAAACACAGACATATGGACTTAAGAAGAGATGAAATAAGAAAAATATTTAAAGTTTCTCACGCGATAACATCTGCATTTAGAGAATACTTTGAAAGCCAAGATTTTACAGAAATATTTACGCCAAAAATTATAGCAGCAGGATCTGAAGGTGGAGCAAACTTATTTCCAATAGTATATTTTGAAAAAGAGGCTTTTTTAGCCCAAAGTCCACAACTATATAAGCAAATATTAGTGCCAGTTTTTGAACGTGTTTATGAAATTGGCCACGTATTTAGAGCTGAAAAATTTAATACGCCAAGACACATAAATGAATTTGTTTCAATGGATATCGAAATGGGGTTCATTGAAGATGAATATGATATTATTCGAAAGTTTGAAGGATTTTTAAAAGTAATGGTGGAATATTTAGAAGATTTAAAGTTTGATATAGATATACCAAATCCAAAAGTTGCAAGGATTAGTTTCTTGGAGGCAAAAGAATTAATGAGAGATTTAGGAATTAATAATGAAGAATTAGATTTGGATCCGGAAGAAGAAAGAAAAATAGGAGAATACTTTAAAGAACAAGATTATGATTTCGTTTTAGTTGATAAATTCCCATGGGAAGCAAGACCATTTTATACGATGAAAGACAAAGTCGTGGATGGTATCCAATTAACAAGAGGTTTTGATGTCATCTATAGAGGTTTGGAACTCTTTAGTGGAGGACAAAGAGAACACAGATATGATATTCTCGTAAATCAAATTAAAGAAAAAGGATTACGCCCTGAAAATTATGGATTTTATTTAGACGCATTTAAATATGGAATGCCGCCACATGGAGGTTTTGGAATTGGTTTGGAAAGATTTGTTATGAAAACTTTAGGATTATCAAATATTAGGGAGGCATGTTTGTTCCCAAGAGATAGGCATAGATTAGAGCCTTAAAATTTTGAAAATGAAAAATTAAATTAAATATCAAATATTCAAAATAATAATGAAAAAAATACTATTATTTTTATTTTTAATTTCGTTATCTTTTGCGACCACAACTATTTATTTAGATTCTGTTTCAGAAGATGGAAATGTATATCTAATTCCAATTACTGTTTCTTTAAGTTATCAAGACGGCATAACAATTTCAAAACCTGATAACTATAAACTGTCGGAATCATTTTTAAAAAGTATACAAATAGCAAAATATTGTGCATATAAATATGCCAATTTTTCGGATAGAGGTATTTCTATAAAAATAGATACTCAATGGATAAAAGATGGAAAGTTAATCGATATATCAGAAGCACGAATTGATCAGAAATCAGGATCTGTCATGCTCGCGTTGGCAATATATTTTGAAATAATAAAAAATAAACTTAAAGATTTTACACCCATAACGATAAAGTCATTTACAATATCTGCCGTTTTGGATGAAAATTGTAATATCTTGCCTGCTTCTAAGTTAGAACTTAAGAAAAAAGTTGAGAAATATGGCGTAAAATTATATACTCACGAAAATTTTAAGAAATTTAGTGACGTAGTTAATTATTTTAGTGACGTAAAATTTACTCCCGGTTTAGAATATTCTAAACTACTTTATGAGTGCATTTTGTCTAATGATGCTCAAAAGAGTTTAGGTATTAATTTTCCAAAGAAATATTATAAAGATTCATACTATTATAATTTAGAAGCTAAACGTTTGTATTTTTTGAGCAAGTTTTATAATTGTGAGAAAATATATGAAAACAAAATTAGAGATATGCTAAATAAAATTAAAAATGGCGAACAAGTACATTTACCTGGAATATCTTTGGAAAGCGGAATTACGTTTCCATATGATTATGAGCAAAAACTTTTTGAATATTGCCATTCAAATAGTGATGAATGTATATCATTCGCATACTTATTAGTAAAAAATTCAAATAAATATTCATGTGAAGGAGATATAATTTGCCTAAATATTGAATCAGAGATTAGAAAGTTGGACTACTTATTGTCAAAACTCAAGAAAGAACATAAATTGATCTCATATTTTATATTAAAAAAGGTTCGAGATCATTTACATAATGCTCGCAATGCATATGCAATAATAGATAATGGAATATTTGTTGGCGAACCAGAAGTAATAACGTACAAAAAGCAATTTAATATATTTGATTTTGTATATCAAAATTTATTTTTAATTTCTGTATTTCTTCTATTTATTGGATGTTTTTCCACAATAGTGTTTTTCTTAATAGATCATATAAAGTTCAAAAAACATAAGCCAAAATATTTAGAAAGTTCTCAAAAAGATCATAGTAAAAAAGATATTGAGAAAGACAAAGAATCTAAAAATATTGGTGATGGCTCCCAAGATAAAAAAGAAAAGAATATACAAACTTCACAAGATGGTGCTCAAAATAAAGAAAACACAAACTCCAATGAAGTTAATAATAAAAAATAATATTTTTTAATGCTTACTTTCCTCAAAAAATTTGTAATCAAATTAAAATTAGTTATATCTGCTAATTTAATTACATATAGGGAATATAGAATAACCGCGATGTGTGTATTTCTTGTATTTCCAATAATACATTTTATATCTACTTACTTTTGGGCATTACTTATCAATACTATTAATTATTTTGGTATTACAATTAATTTTTTAGAATTTTTAATAATTGGAATGTTATGTGTAGAGCCTGCATCATATATAGTGCGTGAGGCATATAAATTCAATCAGACGTTAATAAAGGAAATAATTATTCATAAAGGTATATTTTCTTATTTATTATTTTTAATTTTAGATAAATTAATTAAATCACTACTAGAACAAATTCCTTTTTTGCTCTTGTGTTTGGCAGTATTGCATAAATTTATGTTAATGTCAATACCTTTAATAATTTTAGGAATACTACTATATATACCATTTTATGTTTGTATCTTACTATTTTTATGCACCATTTCAATTTTTATTCGCGGAAATGATTATGTTGTATTTTGTAATATATTTTTTCAAGTTGTTAAATTATTTATTCCAGTATCTATAGCAGTAACAGCTTTTGGTTATTTTAAGAATATACTAATTTATTTTCCTTCAATAGCAATATTGGAAGGTTTGAGGATTATATTATTTTTAAACAATATTAATTATGGCTTATTTTTATGTCTAATTGGATTCTTAGAATCTTTGGTTTTGGTTCTTTTATTGTATGAAATCTTTAAAGTATGTTTTGATTATGGACGAAAAACAGGAAAGATATTATTGGAGTGAGATGTATGATCTCACTAAGAGAATTATTAAAAATAATCAAATATTGTGTTCATGATGTATATTATTATTACAAAGCACATAAAGAAAGTTTAATATTTTTAATATTGATAGAACTGTTATTTATAATTAAGCAATATTTCCAAGGTATCTTTATAGGAGATATAGACTTAGATAATTATATTATTAGTTTTTTGTGGTTTTTCCTATCTACTTATTTCATATGGAATGTTTGTGC
>CAZMYQ010000014.1:0-7727 GCA_964570545.1 uncultured archaeon
ATAAAGATATGTTATAATTTCCTTTTCCATATCCGCATATTTCTAAGATATATGATTTCTTATTTGAAACTTTATATACTCCGCCGCTGCTTGAAATTGGTTGCTTATCTTGGTTTAATAAGCGCCACCCTATTCCTACATCACCATAAAATTGTAGAGATACTTTTGAAATTGAATATCTAAATGATGTCCATCCATCAGGATTATTTTTATCTGCTCCAATTGGGTATTTTAATCCATGGCTCTCATCTTCAGCAAATACTTTAATCACAACATCATTAATTGGATTTTCAACATAACATCGTATATCATATCTACCAATGCTCTTTGCATCAAATGTTATTTTGTTTTCATCTATTTTATAATCTGTTGTAGATGCTACTTGAGTACATTTTAACTTTACGTTTGACATATAGTATAGATTGACCTTTGAATTTTCTTGAGGGACAGTAACATAGATATGAATTAAATTAGTTTTTCCTGGCATTAAGAATGGAACTCTTAAACCTGAAACTTCAACATTTCCTTTTTCAACTTTTAATTTATCTGCTATAGGTACTAAGTAGTCTGAGAAATCTAATGTAGCATCAGTAACTATTGACATTTCTTCAGATTCATATTGTTGTATATAATCTCCTTTAATTATCACCTTATATACTCCTGCATAAATAGGGAGATTCTTTATTTCATTAGTTGGAGCATATACGCAATTTGATTCGCTACTTTCAATATTATAGAAACATACGTTTAATCCAACGATGTTTCCAAGTTTAACATTAACTTTAACTAAGTATCTTGATACGCTGACAGGTATTCTCTCAGATCCAATTAACTTACCATTTGTATCATACAAGGAAACTTCTATATATCCTTTACCATATCTTGTAGCAGTTAATGTAGTTATCTTTTCAGAATCTTCTACACTAACGTGTGTTGTATCCATTGATAAAACTCCATATGCTTTAATTTCAAAGTATCCAAACTTGTCAGATAAATAATTTGTATTTGGAATTATTGCTTTTAATGAATAATCTCCGGGTCTTGGTAATTGAGATATTGAAAACTCAAAATTATCTTTAACTATAGATAATAATACACAATTATTTTGGATACATATCATTTTTCCATTTCTAATTAAAACAGATTTGGTTATTAAATTAGTTTCTGATGTACCATATTGATAATCTACTTTTCCATAACAGTCAGGATCTTTTGAAACCCTAAAGTATATTTTGCCTTTTCCTGCAGGATATTTTTCCTTGTCTGAAATTAAACATTTTGATTTGAATATTATGTTCTTTGGTGACGAATATTCGAAGTAGTATTTTTCTCCTGGAGTTAAAACCAAGGCAGAATTTCCCTTCAAATCATAAGGTCCAGTCAAATAGTCCAATTCTCCTGAGAAATATATTTCTTTTCTTACACTATCTGAGAATACTTCTATATTAAAGTCTTTCTTTACTCCATCAACAGTTTCAACAGATAAATTATATATACCATATTTAACATAGAATGAAACTATTCTTCCACTCTTACATTCGTTGAATTTATAATCTTGGTTAGATAAACATATTTTTGAATCTCTATCCACAATTATTGTTACACTTCCATATTGATTAAAGTCAAAGTTCAAATTTACATCAATTGTTTTACCTGATTTTTCAGTTATATTTATTTTTTTTGTTACATACATGCCTTTAAATATTGCTAAAACTTTGTAAGTTCCTCTGTTTACATAACAATCTTCACCAATTGAAATACAAACTGGAATATCATTAGCGCCATAAACTATATATGCTGTCTCATCTGCCTTTGCATTTGTCTTAAAGTGTAGAGTATATTCTGCCTTTTCAAAACTTGAAGGGTTTAATGCATAATCACAACTCAAGTTTTTCAATATTATTGATTCGTATCCTTTTTTATTGATTGAGATATAATAGTTCGTAGATGGTTGATAAAATTCCGTCTTATTTAATTTTTCAACAGTTATTCTATCAGTTAATTCTTTTAATACGTAGACATTTACATCTTGATTTCCTATATTAAGATTTACTTTAAATTTGCCCATATTATTGTCAAAATGGCACGTTCCAGTATTATTTGCTATATTTAATCTATCTACGTAATCATCAACTTTTATTAAATATTCACCAATAGGAAGTTTTGTTGTTAAGTATAAACCATCAATATTATCGAAAGTTTGATATGATGCACCATCTTTATATATTATAACTTGATTTGGTTGCTTTGTAAATTCTATTGTAACTTCTTTTGTTGTGTTTGTTGTTTTAGATTCTGTATCTGATAAACTAACAGACAAATCTCCAACATTTATTGGTATTTCCAATCCATCTTCATTAACATTAATCAAAGTTTTTTTAGTAGTTCCATCACTAAATTTTATAAATAATGGTATTTGCTCTCCTGCTGGAGCTGGTCCACAGTATTTTCCGTTTCTGTCTTTACTTAGATAGGTCATTTCACCATCATATTTAGTATATACTTCTTTAATTTCTGTTGCTTTTAGTCCTTGTGGCACAACACAAATATTATAAGATGTTGCTCCGGCACTTGAATAAGAAGTATTTCTTATCTTTGAAGAATCAAAGTTAACTTCTAAAATACAATAATTATCTGAAACTGAACAAGTTGCTGTAGATGTTAATTTTTTATCTCCAACTTTATAAATTAAAGTATATGACTGTTCTGGATCAAAGTCGTATTGTATTGCACCAACTCCATTTGATAAATAAACTTCTTGTGTAGTACCATCTGGCATTTGTATAATTACTGTCCCATCGATAGGATTTCCATCTAACGATGCCTGTATAGAAATCATTTTAGGCGCACCGAATGGGAAAAATAAGTAAATTAACAATACAAAAATAAAAGCATTTGCTCCTATAAATAATAAAACTGGATCTATATTTTTGTCTCTTAATGATTGATCTATATCCCAAGCAGGGATGTTGTATTTTTCTAAGAAGTCAATTATTTTTGAATATACATCTTCACTAATTTGATATATTTTTTCCCAAATTTGTTTTATTTGCTCCATAATTTTATAAATTAGATTTTAATTAATATAAATCATTACCAGCAGATAACCAAACCTATATTAATAACAACAACCATTTTTATTAATAAAAAGGTGAGAGTATGAAGTTCAAGAACACTAACTTAAAAGCAATAGAGCCTATATATACAATAGAAAGATTAAAAAATAATTTATTTGAATTAATTATTGATTTGCCTGGCTGCGAATTTAATGATGTTAGAATATTTTAGATCCTACTTTTTCAAAGTTAAACATCTATGGAGAAAGTAATGAAATCTCATATTATAAAGAATTTGATTTCAACGCACCAATAGAAATAACAGACATGAACATGAACAATGGAGTATTATCTATAAAATTTAGATATTTAAAAAAAGTTAATTTTTAACCAAATCTTCTATTTTATACGCAAAGTTTAAAACTTTATAATCATCTTTCCATTTTCCCATAATTTGGATTCCTACTGGATACTTATCTACAAATGTAGGTAATGAAATTGCAGGAGATTTAATTAAATTTGCTACAACAGTGAAAATATCACTTAAATACATTTTTATTGGATCATTTATCTTTTCACCCAATTTAAATGGTATGGTTGGCATAGTAGGAAGAACAAATAAATCATATTTTAAAAATAATTCATTAAATTTCTTAATTAAGAAACTCCTTCCTTGACGTGCTTTTGTATAATATTTTCCAAAATATTCTTTCATAGAAATATAAGTCCCAAGAATAATTCTTCGTTTAACTTCTAAACCAAAAACAGATCTATTCTTTTTTATTGTTTCATACAATTCTTCATCTTCGCTTCTATATCCATATCTAAATCCGTCATATTTTTGCATTGCTGATGAAAATTCAGTATAAACATTTAAATAATACGTTGGCAATGCAATATCTAAAAAGTCAATATTTTCATCATATACATCATATTTTTTCTCTAATTTTGAAATTACATTTTTAAACCCTTTTTTAACATATTCGTCGCAATTTTCAAGAAGTTTTTCAGAAATAAATATTTTATATTCATTATCTTCATCTAATTTAGTTATGTCAAAATCTATGTCAATCGAGTTACAATCATAGGGATCTGCTCCTCTACATATATCAAACATTAAAGCGGAAGCATAAACGTCTTTTGTTATGAAACCAGGTACATCTAAACTCATAGCCATATCTATTAACCCATATCTTGAAATTCCATAAGAAGGTTTATATCCAACACAACCACAAAATGCAGCAGGACAACGAATTGATCCTCCAGTATCTGATCCCAGTGTAATATCACAAAAATCTGCAGCAATTGCCGCACCACATCCTGAACTACTTCCACCTGGAACTCTTTCTAAATCTAGCGGATTTCTTGTTGGCCCAAAGTATGAAGTTTCTCCAGAACTTCCACAAGCGAATTCATCCATATTTAATTTCCCAACCATAATACAGCCTTCTGAAAACAGGCGATTTACTACAGTTGCCGTATAATCGGGAACATAGTTTTCTAGGGTTTTAGACGCACAGGTTGTTTTTACATCTTTAACACAGAAATTATCTTTAATTCCAATCACAAGCCCAAACAATTTTCCTTTATTTAATTCTTTAATCTGATTTTTAGCATAATCTTCTGTAATTGTAATAAATGCATTGATTTCAGAGTCCTTAGATTTAATTAATTTTAATTTTTCTTCTAAATTTTCTTCAGGCGAAATCTTTCCATTTAATAGATATTCAATTTTAGTTCTAGTATCCATTAATATTAATTAGAATTTTTTATATTGAAAATATTATAAATAATGCGATTATTTGACAAAATATTTGAAATGTTTTCAAGAAAGAATAAATGTTTATTTTTAGGATGTCTTTTGAGAAAAAAGTTAAACAAACAATATGTATACGATTTGAAAGAAATACTTGATGTGTTTATTTTTCCTGATGAACTTTGTTGTGGGTTGCCTTTAAGAAATTTAGGATATAAAGAAGATTATGAAAAACAAAAAATTAAGGTTAAAGAGTTTATTGAAAATCATAACATTGGTGAAATAATTTGCATTTGTCCTTCTTGCTATCAATCGCTAAAAATAATAAAGCAAGATTTGAATTTAGATGTCAACTTAAAATATTCTCTTGAAGTTTTAAAGCCTTTGACAAAAATTTCAGGTAATTGGTATATCCATATACCATGTCACGCTGTAGAATTTTATGAATTATTTGAATCAATTAGTAAAAATCTATTTGAAAATTATACCATTCTCGAAGAGTACAAATATGCTATGTGTTGTGGAGGCGGTAGCAATTTACCAATGAACTATCCCGAAGTATCTGAATCTTTGGCTAAATATATAATATCTCAAGCACATGGAAAAAATATTGCTACAGAGTGTCCAATGTGTTATTATCAACTAAAAAAATATTATGAAAATGTTTATTTAATATCAGAACTTATAACAAATCAATATAAAAAATTAATGGAAAATTGACAAAGATTTATTGTCCAGAGATTAAATTTAAATCTGTTTCAATATGTTAAACATTTTATTTAATATTTTCGTCAGATGTGTTTGCATTTTCATCAGTTATTAAATTTAAATCTGTTTCAACATCTTCTATATCTGACTCTAAATCTTCGATATTAACATCTGCTTGTTTGTTTTGATCATTTTTGTTTTGATCCTTGTTTTGATCACTTGGTATTTGTGTTTTGTTGTTGTCGGTAATTGGTTGTTTTGGCTTAATAGGAATATTCTTGTCTGTGGATGGTTTTTCTTGTGGTGATTTTTCTTGAGGCGGTATAATAAAACCTACAAACAAGGCAATTCCTAAAACAATCAAAAACAAAACTCCTCCAATTATTAACATATTCATTTCTTGTTGTGTCATTAAAAACACCTCTTTTTATTATTTCAATTATTATAATGGTTTATATATTGGTTTTTTGTATCTATTATAAAACTTCATAATTTAAATTTTAATGATTATTGCAAGAGCGCCTGGAAAAGTAGTATTATTTGGTGAATATGCTTCATTATTTGGATATAAGAGTATAGGTATGGCTGTAAATAGATTTGTAGAAGTACAAATTACAGAATCATCTGGCAGCCTTAAAATAGGTACTGACAACGCAAAAAATAAAATCGAAATAAAATCTTTGGAAGATTATGAAAGATATAAAAAAAGATATACATATGTACAAGAAGCCATAAAATATATTTTTAAAAATGAAATACCTAACATAGATATAACAATAAAATTGAAATTTCCTGCAAGTTCTGGAATCGGATCATCTTCTGCTTTGTTAATCGCTGTTGTTGGAGCGCTATATAAATATAAAGGAATAAATGTAAATATAAAAAAAATTATAGAAGATGCCAAAAAAATAGAAGAAAAAGTAAAAGGCCAACCACTATGTTATACAGATTTTGTTATTTCTGCAGTAGGAGGTGTGGTTTCGATAGATAATAAGAAATTTACATATAAAAAATTAAATATTGGTGAATTGCCATTATATTTAAAAGTCGTTAAAAGAAGAGAAATTCCTTCAAATATATGTATAAAGAAAATTATTTATTTTTATAAATATTTTGGATGGGCCAAAGCATCAATTAATGCAATTGGACTATTAGTTGAAGAAGCAGAAGATAGATTAAAAGAAAAAAATTTAATAAGTATTGGAAGATTAATGACGATAAACCATAACTTACTTAAAAATCTATATTTAACTAATTCTCCTGTTGATTTAGCTGTAAATACTGCTATAAGAAAAGGCGCATATGGTGCTAAAATTACAGGTGCAGGTGGTGGTGGAAGTATAATTTATTTATCAGAAAAGAAAATCTTTTTAGATTCTCAATATATCATCCCTTGTCAATCTGGATTAGAAATCATAGAAAAATAGAAAACCGTTTTATTATTATATTGATAATTTTGCGATAAATTAATAAATATAATAACATACTTAAATAATATATCTTTTTTTTTGGGGCCGTGGTCTAGGTGGTATGACGCCGCCCTCACAAGGCGGAGGTCCTGGGTTCGACTCCCAGCGGCCCCATTAATATGATGATTACGCTACCTCCTGAAGAATGATGATAAGGCTCGTCTCTGATTATTAAATTTTTTAAGAAGAAAACTATTGTTTTGTTTTTAAAATAATAAATAAAAAATAAAAATTTAGAAAGATTAAATTTTACAATAATCCTCTTTGTCTCTTTCTTATTCTCTTCCATCTTCTTCTTTTCTTTTTTACCCATTTCCATCTTTGCATAGCTCTTGGTTTTTTATATCTTGAAGTATCTTTCTTTCTACAACCAACTCCTCCTGCCATGGAATCACCTCATTGGTCTTCAGGATTTTGAATATCTTGTTGAGATAGTTCTAATTTCTTTTCCATAGTTAATTTCTCTGCTTCAGCAACCATTTTCATTAATATGGATGCTAATCTTGCAGCAGTTGCTGTTCTCATAGATGCTCTTCCAGGAGATTCTTCATTATGGATTTGAATGCTAATACTCGCCGGTCTAAAGCGTCCATTTTCATCTATTCTTGCATCCCACAAACTAACTGATATATATTTATTTTTTTGTCCTAAGTATAGTCTTAAAGAGTATTTTGGTCTCAAATATATCACCACAATAATCTTTAATAATTAATTATTTCTATATTGAAATATATATTA
>CAZMYQ010000014.1:7827-9011 GCA_964570545.1 uncultured archaeon
TCATCTTTTTCTTCTTTAATGGCTTTTATGGGACATACATTTTTACATATTAAGCAACCTTTGCAGTAATCATAATTTATTTTAGCTTTTCCGTTTTCAATTTTTATACAACCTTCAGGACACATTTTAGTACATAATCCACAACCAATACAAGTATCACTAACAATTGGTTTAAATGTTCTCCAATTTCCTGTTTTATTGTTCTTTGAAGTACCAAATTCACAAATCCAAGGATATTTCATAAAAATTATATATTGTTAAGTATATATAATACGAACGTTAAATAAAGATTATGAAAATAAGTAAAAAAATAGTAGCAGCATTTTTAGCAGCATCTTTAGTATTTGCAGCACCAGGAATAGGGCCAAAAACAGTAGATAAAAATAATGTAGATCACTGCTATGAAATCTGCCATGGCGATGAACAATGTATAGCTCAATGTAGATATGGACAAACATTAAGCGATGAAAATAGATTACACATTAATAGACAAAAATATGGAGAAGATAACAAAGGAACACATATGAATCAAAACCGCGGACCGCATGTTGGCCCAAATCCAAACGCTAAAACAAAAAGACCATTTGACGTAATATCTCCAATAGTAGATTTAAATGAATTTGCACAAAAATGTGAAGAATTAGGTGGAGAATTCGACGCATGTTGGAACCCTTGTAAAGATTCAAATGATAAAAATAAAGTTTGTATTCAAGTATGTATTCCTGTATGTAAAATCGTAGAAGATGGAAAAACTAAGATTATTAAATTTGGGCGACACTTAAAATTAGGTCTCAAAATAAATCCTGAAGTTAAAAGAGAGGTAGAAGAAATTAAAAAAGCAATAATGAAACATAGAAGAAATCCAAGAATGATTATGAAAGAAAAGATAGTCATGATTATGAATAGATTTATGGAAATACTCCACTTACAACTACAACTAGCTAAAGATGAGAATGCAAAAGAACAAATAAGAAGAATGTTACAAAGAATGGAACAAATCAGAACACAATTACAAAATGCTGGAGATTTGATTCAAATTAGAGTAATGATTAAAAACGACTCAGCTATGCAAGAGATAGTACGAAAATATTTAAAAGAAAAAGTTGAATACTATTTAGATAAAATAGAAGAAAAGTATAGTGAATATGTAAATCAAAAATTAATAGATGAAATTAAACAATTAT
>CAZMYQ010000015.1:0-8085 GCA_964570545.1 uncultured archaeon
ATCCTTTAATTATATGGGGAATGGGCCTTGCCAAGGAAGATCAGGAAAAACAAGAAGAAGATGAAGAACTATGATTATCATTAGATGAAGTAAATAATAAATATAAGAGAAAATAATAATTTCCGTATCTAAATTACCATATTTCACTTTTAAAGATTTTTCTAAATTAAAACCACATTTCTTTATTAAATTTTTTAGTAAAGTATATTCTGCTGTAATAACAACACATTCTTCAAAATCTTGCAAAGATTTTAAAAATCCTTCATATAAGTTTAAAATCCAGCGTTTTGATCCAATTCTTAATCCATATGGAGGGTTTGTAATGATTATATCTCCTTTAATTTTATATTTAGTAACATCTGCGCAAATAAATTCAATTGTATCATCAACACCTACGCAAGATGCATTAATCTTAGCACCATCAATATGTTTCTTAAATTTTTCTATACCTGTTAAATTAAGTTTTATATCTAATTTTTTATTTTCTGGCTTAAAATCAAAATCAAATATTTTCATATATTGAAATTCATTTCTTAATATTCCTGCTGGAATTTGTCTGCCAATCATAGCAGATTCAATCAATATAGTTCCACTTCCACAGAAAGGATCGATTAAAGATTTTTCTTTATTCCATCTTGATAAATAAACCAAAGAAGATGCAATACACGGATTCAGAGGCGCAGGATGTTGATATTTCCTATATCCTCTTTTGTGGAGAGCTTCATCCCCAGTCAAATCAAGTCCTATATATAAATCATCATTTATTAAATCAACTCTTATTATAATATCTGGTTCTTTTAAGTTTACTTTTAATTTTGTTTTTTTATCTTGATAGTAAGAATCAATAACTCCTTTGCCTGCAACGCGCCCTATATCTTCCGATGTAAAATCATGATTTCCTACACGTAAAGGCCGAATCGCAAAAGTTTGATTTTCTTTTATAAATGAAAAATCTAAATTTTTTATTATAGAGTATATTTCATCTAAATTTTTAATTTTTGCTTGTTCAAAAAGCAATAATACTCTTTCATACGTTCGTCCAAGATAGTGTAGCTTAGGAATATCTTCAAAACTTGCGTCAAATATTATTTTGCCTCTGCGTACTTCCTTTATATTACAACCAAACGATTTTAACTCCTTTTCAACGACAGATTCAAAACCAATTGGATGTGTAACATAAAACAACATTATTAATATTTTTGAGAAAGAATTTAAAAAGTATCAAAATTTATTTTTTCTAATATAATTACGCATCTTTTGGAATCTTCATCTTTTTTTATTTCAGTAACTCCATATTTTTGTAGCAAAAATTCAACAAATAATTCCAAATCTTTAAGTGCTTGTGGTGGCAAAGAATTAATTTTTTCTGTTAACGTTGTAGCCATACTCTTCATTACTTATATTGGAACTGAAGAATATATTAATATTCTTTTAAAACTTAAATATAAACTAAAAACATTATAATTTTATAAAAAGAGGTGATAATATGGTAAAAAACTTTTTGGCGGGAATATTTAGCAGAGTAGAGGAAGAAACGTCAGGTGAACAACAACCACAAGTTACTTCTTTGGATGAAATCATTGCATTGGCAAACACCCCAGATGAGCCAGAAATTCCAGAAACAGAATTAATATCTATAGTAATAATAGATATAAACAACGAAAACGACATATTAAAAATACAAGAGGAATTAAACACAGGAAACATAGTGATAGCAAACTGCTCTAAGTGGGATCCAAAAGTATTTAACCAAATAGTAAATGTAATAAGAGAAAAAATGAATCCTGGCGTTTTAGCAGAGATTGGAAACTCCAAAAGATTATTAATAGCGCCAAGTAACGTGAAGATAATAAAAAGATAATTTTTTTAATTTATATATTTTTTGATAAGATTTAATGGACAAGTTAATAAAATTTTTAAATGAAAATTATAAAATCTGGTCTATCTACAAAGAAGATACAAATACGCAACAAGTATTCTATGTGAATAATAAAAAAGAAAAAGTGGAAAATATTGAACGAAAAGGATTAGAAGTAAAAATAAATGGTCTGTACAGATATACTACAAACGAACTAAACGAAGATAAAATAATAAACGACATCTCAAAAATTAAAATCAAGACTTCCGAAGATATAGCACAGTCCTCTGAAAGAGGAATTTATAAAATAAAACCAAAATTTGACGAAAATCCAGAGGAACTTATAAAGGATATAATTAAGTATGTAAATGAAGAACTTAAATTAAAGTGTAAAGTTAGATATATAAGAGATTATGAACGATACATATATATTAACAGTAATGGTTGCGAAGTAGAGCAAGAAATTCCATATTCTCATTTTGGAATAAAGTTAATAAAATCCGAAAATGATAGGGTAATGATGTTATTTAAAACTTATGGAAAAATTGGTGATGAAGCGTTATATAGTGTAGATTATGATGAATTAAAAGAAACGAAAAAACTTCTAGATAAATTGATAAATGCGCCTATGCTCAAACCCGGAAAATATAATATATTGCTTGATGAGGAATTAACAGGAATTCTTACACATGAAGCATATGGACACGCTCTGGAAAAGGATTTAATAGAAGAAGATGACTCAGTTTTTAGTAATGAAGAAAACTTAAAAATAAACTTAGGAAAAAATGTAAATATCTATTCTGATCCTACTCAGAAATATTTTGGACACTATATTTTTGATTCAGAAGGATTTAGAGGAAAACACAAAACATTGATTAAAGAAGGAAATGTAGTTAATTTTTTGGAAAATGAAAGATATGGAAGAGGTGGTGATGGGAGAAAGTATGGATATGCAATAGATTCGATACCAAGAATGTCAAATATATTTTTTGCTCCTGGAGAATACTCCGACGAAGAATTATTTGAAGAGTTAAAAAACGGAGTTTATATTTGCGATCCGATTGGTGGACAAGTAAATACAAAGTCAGGAACTTTTCAGTTTGGATTTGCATATGCATATGAAATTGAAAATGGAGAGATAAAACAAGTATATAAAGGAATTTCATTTTCTGGATCAATACTAAAAATAGGGCATAAAATAGAATGTGTTGGAAAAGAAACTAAAGAAGTAGTTGGTTTTTGTGGAAAAAACTGTAGTATAAGAGTTGCAGAAATTTCTCCAAAAGTATTAATAAAGGACTATACATTAGGAGGTGAATAACTTGGTGAGTTGGCACAAAGAAACAATTGAAAGTATAAGTTCAAGTGTTAGTTATCACAATGAAAAATTACTTGACTATAACATAGATAGATCTAAAAAATACTATTTAAGAGTATCAAAAGATGGAAAAATGGGTTTTGTATATACTGATGAAGAAAAAAAATGTAATGAGACAGAAGCATTAAAAAACAGTATTGAATTTAATTACGATTTGCCTGAATTAGAAAACGATGAAATAATTCAAGTTTATAGAGAGTTAGAAGATATTGATTTTGAAGATTATCTATCTGATTTAAAAAATTTTGAGCACAAGAGTTTAAAGGGAAAAAACATAGGTGTCTCATATACTATACAATCAAGTACATTTGAAGATCAAAATGGAAATAGAATATATGAACGAAGTTCTTGGGGATTCACATATATAGATTTAATATTCGACAATTTTAGTTTCTATATTGGATATTCTGGTTTTGACTTAGACAATATAAAGAAATTAATTTTTGAAGATATAAATCTTGTATTAGAATCACCAAAAATAATAAAAATCAGCGAAAAAGTTCCAATTGTTATCATAGATGGTCAATTTTATAAATATTTTGTAGAATCATTCTATGGAAATGAAATAAAAGAAAAAACATATTGGACGCACGCAGTACTTGGTGAAAAAATATGTAATTTTAATATGATAGATGATCCAAATCTATTAAAGCCACATATAAAATATGATTCAGACGGTATTAAAACTAAGAAAAAGGCAATTATTGAAGATGGAATTTTTAAGACTCCTTTGTTTGATTATTATTATGGAAAAATTTATGGAGAAGAATCTACAGGGAATGGTTTCCATAGAGGATTAAATGGAATACATTATACTAAATTATTAATAGATGCTAAGGAAAAGAACAGACTAGAAGAATTAGATAAATGCATTTTAGCATATTCTTTAATTGGATTACATACTTGTAATTGGAATAGTGGAGACATTAGTGGTTCGATAAGTTATGGATTATATATAGAAAAAGGAGAAGTAAAAGGAGTAGTCACAAAATATGATTATAGTTTTAATTTAAAAGAAGTTTTACCAAAAGTTGAATTACTAAATATGAGAATAGAAAATGGCGCACTAGTATATTATCCATTCATTTTAAATATTTAATATCAAATTTTCCATCTTCTAATTCGAATCCTATATATCCTTTTGATGATTTTAAATTTAAAAGAGAATATTTTATTGATTTTTCAATTTTCTGTACTTCGTTTTTTATGTTGTTTGGAATGTTTACTCTTTTATCTATATGTGTAGAGTAATAATATCCTAGTATATCGTCTCCTAATACTGTTTTTTTAATCCAAACGTATGAGTGGCAAGTTCCACACCCTACACAGCAAGGTCTACAGTGTCCATGAGCATCTTTCGAACAACAAGGATTTCTTACTCTACAACTAGCATAATCATATATTTTTCCATTTCCATTTGGATATTCAGATTTTACATTTTTACCAACTAAATATGAATAATAATTTCCACATGAATCATCTCCACATAAAGCGCTTTTTTCTTTATAACCCAAATACGATGAATAATATTCTTTACCAATCCCCGCATAGACTGGGTTTGATTTAACATCAATATTTGGTTCTTTTAAGTCAAAATCAATAACATAATCCTTGTCATAAATTTCAGATCCAGACGAATCATGGAAGTTAAAATATAATTCAATTTTGGAAATATATTTCGTAGATGTCGAAGTTAAATGAGTATAATATTGATTATCTTCTTGCAAATCGAAGCATATATAGTTTTTTCCATCATAGCGAAATATATATGGATTATTATCAGTTGAAGAATTTGTTAAATAGCACTTTACTTTTTCAATGCTGTAAGGGATGTCTTGAACATAGATTTTTATATCTATTAATTTAATTCTATTATCATCTTCTATGAGATTTTCGACATATTTTCGTAGATTTTTCTCAAATTCATTTAATTTTCTCTTTTCATCAAACACTTTTTCAAATTCGTTCAAATATTCAAAAGTTTTAGAATCTTCTTTTTCATCCATACTATTAAAGTTTTTTATAAATCTCCAACCAAAGCCATTTTCTACTGTGCGCCAATATATTGCATGCTTTTCAATAGGTTTTAATTTATCATAAACTCTTTTCATAACATCATAAAATTTTTTGATGTTTGTACCAATAGGCACTTTCGTACCTTTTTTTAAAAGAGGAACTTTTTGATCTTTAACGGAGATACAATGTTTTGTATCTTTAGTTACTTCTATATAGCAATTATTTTCATCACACTCTATTTCTATACTATCAACAATGTCTTCTATGTAGGAAGAAATATCCGTATCTAGTTTTATCTCATCGTCTTTTTTAAATAAAGGACCTTTACTTGTGTGATATTTTGAATCTTCATCGAAAACTAAGTATATTTTATCATTTTCTAATCTTATTTCTGATTTTTCTAAAACATCTTTAATTATTTTTTCTTTTAATTCTTCTTTAGAATTTGCGCCGGGAGAAACATCATCTAAATCTATGGATTTTAATAATTCTTTTGCATATTTTAATTTTAATTCCTCTTGGAAATCAGAATTTGCTAAAAGTTTATTTATAAATGACATGGCGAATTTCCTTTTAAAATAATCTTCCCAATTTTTGGATTCTAAAAAGCCCTCTATATCCAAATTATTCGGATTTAAAGTATCATTCACACTTTGATATGTTAAAGAATATATTGTTGCTTTGGTATAATAATCAAACTTTATAGGCAAATTATTTGTATAATCTACTTCCATTTGAATTGTAGAATATAAATACAATAAAGCAATTCCAATCATAAGTATCCCTAAAAGAGCAGATAAATAGCCTTTCATTAAAAATTTAACCGTCGCAGAATATAAATAATAGATAAACGTTAAAACACTATCTTAAACAACTTTATAAGTTGCCTAATTAATATAGAAATCAAAGGCATAAGCAAAATTAAGACCCAACCAATCTTAAAATATTGTTCTAAGATAAAAGACAAAAATATTAACACTATTACAAACCAATCACTTGATCTCAAGATTCCACATATATTAAATTCTGATAAAGGATAAAATAAAGATATTCCTTTTACTGTAGCCATATCCAAATATATGTGTGATAAATATCCTACAACAAAACCCAAAATAAAATATTTTAGAAAGTCCAACTTAAAACTGAGAGATAGTAACAAAAGAGGCAAAGAAAATAAAACTATAAACCAAATAGAATGAGAAACTTTTCTATGATTTCCCAAATTGGAATTTTCAAACAATTTAAAAATGCTCTTATATACTTGGAATATGAAATTAATAAACAGATTTCTACTCTTTGGATCATAAATATCAAAATCTGGCACCAATGTGCCTAACAACACCCCAAGAAGAATTAAATAATTTCCTGAAAAAAAGAATTCATATATAGCAAGAGAATAAAATAGAT
The DNA here is from genome assembly GCA_964570545.1 of uncultured archaeon. Lineage (GTDB taxonomy): Archaea > Iainarchaeota > Iainarchaeia > JAADDC01 > CAZMYQ01 > CAZMYQ01. Next base: position 6,660 of record CAZMYQ010000015.1, read on the forward strand.
GCTCTTCTCTATTCATTATTATTTTTATCTTTATTGTGAATATAAATTTCCTGGATTGGGTACGGAATAGTTATTCCTTTTTCTTTAAATACTTTCCAATACTTTTCATTAAATTCGTCAATCGCAGACAGTTTATTATTCAAATCTACATAAAAAGTTACTCTATATTTTATATCAAAATCTCCATAATCCCAAACTAAAACTGAATATGGTGGATCTTTTAATACATATGGAATAGATTCTACGATTTCGCACAAAACTTGTTTCACATAAGAAGGATCATCATCGTATGATGCAGAAACTATTCTTTCAACTCTAACAATATCATTTGGCTTATTAAAGTTTATAATTTTTTCATTTAGTAAATCCCTATTTGGAATAATTACTACATTATTATCAAATTTTCGTATTTTTGTATATCTTATACCGATTTCATCGACATATCCCATCTCGTCACTTATTTTTACCATATCGCCAACACGACAAGGGGGATCAAATAATATTAATATACCTGCTAATATATTCTCGAGAATATCTTTTATCGCAAAACCAAGAATAAGACCTAAAACTCCTGCAGAAGCTACCAAAGGTGTTATGTCAATACCCCATATAGAACTTGAAGCTACAAAGAATAAAAATACTACCACAACCAAAATTAGATTTTTTAGTATTGCCAAAGATGTAGATTTTAATCTGTCATCTAATTTTATTGGCAAATGCTTTGCGTGGTCTAAGAAAATGTTTGCTACGACGAATAATATATAACATATGTCTGCCCATATCAAAGTAGCGAGCACGTTTATAAATACACCTTGGTGATAATTAAATCCTAAAAGAAGGAAATATATACTTACAAGTAGCAAGAAAAATTTAATTGGAACTTCTGTTTTTTCGACTAATTCATCATCTAATGTTGTATCTGTACTTTTTACAAACTCATGAATAAGAGTTCGAGCAAATATTTTATATATTAATGCTACAAGAGAAATAAGCAAAGACACTGCTAAATATATTGGATTTACATCTACGTATGAAGTGAAATTGCTAATCAACGTTAGAATCTCCATTAGTTAGTTTTTTATAGAATATATATTAGTGGGCCCGGTGGGATTTGAACCCACGACCTACAGCTTTCTTAGGCCTGGTACGCCTTATAAGGCTGCCGCTCTACCAGGCTGAGCTACGGGCCCTTTTATTATTATTTTGATTTTGTAATATATATTAATTAAAGTGCGCCGGCCGGGAATTGAACCCGGACCTTCGGCGTGGCAGGCCGATGTCCTACCATTAGACTACCGGCGCCTGTATATTATTTTATAGTCATTTTGAAATATATAAGTTTAAAATATTTTTCGTAATTATTGAAATGGTACTTTGACTTATATATTATTTGTCCGGAGCGCTATCTGAAATACCTAGTCGATGT
>CAZMYQ010000016.1:0-5194 GCA_964570545.1 uncultured archaeon
TGATAATAAACTTTATAATTTCCTTGCCTTTTATTTTATCTGGAAAATCAATTTTGATTTTTCTTTCAATATTTTCAATAATTTTGGGTTGGATTCCTGCTGCTATACTAATGTTAGTATACAATGGATTTAATATAATAATAAATTATTTAGTTGGAAACTTTGACAAAGTTGTTCCAGGCGTTAGTCCGGTGATTCCTGGAGTAAAAGTTGGAAAATATGAAGTTCCTTGGGTTGGTTGGTTTGGATTATTAATAGGATTAATATTCCATGAATTATTTCACGGCATAATGATGGTTAAAAACAAAATAAAAATTGAAAGTGGTGGAATATTATTATTGCTCTTTATACCAATTGGAGGTTTTGTCAAACCAGATGAAAAACAATTTTTAGAATCAGATGACAAAACAATAATAGAAACCTGCTTGGCAGGACCAACCGCAAATTTAGTTTTGACTATCATATTTTTACTATTGTTGTTCGTAATAGATTTTTCTTCTATTTTTTTGAATTTTGGAGATAGCCAAATTCAAATAGTTGCAGTTGAAAAAAATTATCCGGCTAGTGCATACTTAAAACCTGGAGATATAATTAAAAAAATAGATAATAAAGAAATTAAAACAATCCAAGATTTAAAAGATGCACTAAAAGATAAAAATGAGTGTGATATAACAATTTTGAGAGATAACAATCAAATTACATATCGTATAGTTTTAAAAGATGGAAGAATAGGAGTTCAATTAATAGAATATTCAGAAACATTTAGTTTTATCCACAGTATAATATATTGGGCGTTTATGTTAAACTTTGCTATCTTTATGGGAAATTTAATTCCAATCCCTATTTTTGATGGAGGCCACATTATTGATCGCATGTTAAAGAATTCAAAAATTTTAATAGGTATATGGGTATTTTTGTTTTTAGTATTATTCATTAATTTTATACCAAACTTTATATAGCAGCGCAGATATTGATGGAGGAAATACTATGCAACGACTTGTTTTAATAATTTTATTTTTTGTATCTGTTGCTTTGTTTTTGATAAATATATATTTACCGAAAGATGTTTTTGAATATTATAAAGAGAATGATAAAATTTGCGTGAGGTTTTTAAATTTCCTCGAAGATTCAAACTTATGTATAGAATGTAAAAATTTACACTGTGAAAAATATTGCAGGTATACCAAAAAATTTGCATTGTTTGAAAAATGTATATATTATGATAAGGATTCACTAAAAAATAATGGACATATCTGCATATCAGGAAAATCTTTTAAAATATGCAGAAAGATTCAGTGATTATATTTTGATTTTGCTATTTATAATTATAGGAATAATCTTAATAATATCGCCAAATATAGATTTTGAAATTTTTAAAAGTTTGATGGAAAAATATGGATACTTTGCCATCTTTATAATATCTATTATATGGACCATGGGAACAATACCCATACCTTCTCAATCTTTATTATCAGTGATACATCTATTTAACTTAAACCCTTATTTGGTGATTTTAGCATATCTATTTGGGACTCTTATCGGTGAATTTCCATGGTATTTTGCTGGATATTTTGCTAGTTTTTCAGCAAAAAAAAGAAAAATTGATATTCCTTATAAAGATAAGATAAATAAACTATTTGATAAGTATGGATTTTTAACTATTGTGATATTTTCCGCTACTCCTTTGCCTTTAGATGCTCTATCTATGCTTGTTGGATATCAAAAATATAACTTAATAAAATTTTGCTTAGGTGTGTTACTTGGAAAGTTAATCTCAGTGATTATAACTTTAAAGATATTTGAATTTATATTTTAATGACTGGGTGGGAAGATGCTCCTAAACATATTTGCCGTGGAGGAGACCCACGCGGGCTTGCATTTTGCTGCCCGCCAATAAAATCTTGTCCAATTCATAAAGCGCTATCATATCTTGGTCTTAGTTCTGATGAATTTACTAAGTTAAAATTAGATTTTGCTTCAAAAACAAAATTGAAATATGGTTCCAATACATGCTTTGGAAGTTTGGTTTGGTGTTGTAAAATAACGAAGCCTTGTTATTTAAGAGATTCAGAACTTTTGCGCTACGGAATATCACCAGAAGAATATATGTCTTTGAAAAAAGAATTATCAGAATATATTATAAAGAACTCTCCTTTGTTCAAAGAATACTTTAAAGAGTATTTAAATCAAGGATATTTTAAAGAAGAATCTGAAAAATTAGCATTTGAGAGTGTAATTAAAAATTACAAAATTGATTAATTTCTAAATTTTATTTGATTTTTAATTTATTTTTAATATTTTTTGAAAATGATTTTATTGAGTTATAAAATCTTTTCAACTTGTAATATAATATTTTTCTAATTATCATTGCTGTGGCCATTCGTAGATTGAAATCTAAATTGGCTGCATATTCAGACATCTTATGATCAGAAGAAGTAAAGCATTCTGAATATATAATGTCTCTAATTTTTTTATCATATATTAAATATCGTACTCCAATTGGTTTTCCGTAGAATAATAATAAATACATAGCATACTTAAATCTCTCAGTTTCAATAATAAGACTATATCCAAAATTCGATTCTAATATATTAAAATATTCAGGAGTTTTACCTTCAAATATTATTGAATCCAATTCGACCAAAGCTTCAAAAAACAATTTTTTATTTAATTTTTGTATTGAAGAGGTATGTTTTTCTTTGATTTTTTTCAATTCCAATTCCATCTAATAAAATAGATATAAATTTATTTATTAGTTGTGACTATCTAATATATTACAAACAACAATAATTAAATTATGAAAGGACAAATTCAAATGGAAGCTTTGCTATTACTTCTCGGATTGGTTATGGTTGCAGCGGCAGTTGGTTTTGCTATTAAAACAGGCGCTTCCTCTCTTGGAGAAACTGCTGTTAGTACTCCACCTCCTGAAGAAACAAATACTGCGCCCTATGATTTAGAAAATATAGAATTTAAATCAGAAGTGGCTAGAGTCATCATGAAATCAGAGTTCGATCCGTCATCATTTGCCTTGTAAATTTATAAATTTTTAGGAACTTTTACATATTTATCTTCAACTTTTGGAGCATTTCTTAGTACATCATGTGTGGATTCTTTAACTATATCCTCTCTTGGTTTTGAAACTATGAAAATATTTTCTTCTTCACTTTCAACTTGCTCTATTTTTGAAAAATATCCTAAAATTTTTTCAAAATCTACTTTTAGTTTTTCCAACTCTTCTTGAGATACTTCTATTTTACAAATATCGCACACGTGAAGTATAGTATCTTTGTCCATAAATAATATTCCAAATTAATTATATTTTATGTTTATTGTTTTTGAAGGTATCGATGGTAGTGGAAAATCAACAGTAATAAGAGAAGTTTCTAAATTATTAAAGAGCAGAATCTACATAACAAGGGAACCTTCGAATGGAAAAATTGGAAAATTGATAAGAAAAATTCTAAAACGAAATAAATCTATAGATAGAGACTTTTCTCTAATGATAACAAATTTATTCTGCGCAGATAGATTTTATCACATAAAAAATGAAATAAAGCCAGCCTTAGATGTATATAAATATGTACTTTGTGATAGATATTATTATTCAACTTTAGCATATCAGTCAGTTTATCTTGATTTAGATTATTTAATAACATTAAACAAATATGCATTGAAACCAGATATAACCTTTATAATAGATGTTGACGTAAATACAGCATTAAATAGAATTAAAAAAAGAAAAACGAAAAGGACAACTTATGAATATAAAGAATATTTGGAGAAAGTTAGAAGAAATTATCTCAAATTACCAAAACTGTTGGATGATAATATTTATATAGTAAAAAATTACGATTTAGAAAAATGTATTAGTGAAATTTTAAAAATCATTCATCGCGTCGAAGAGCAAAAATCATAGTAACAAATAACCCTATAATTAAAAGTAATATAATATTATCATAAGCAGGCAAGTGTAAGCCTCCACCACCTTGGCTTATTATTATAGGATTTGTTCCTGTTTGTGGAGCACCTTTATATGCTATTCCATCTTTAGTTACTTCGTATGCTTCTCCGTCTCTAAATGATTTGTTCATAGGTATTTCGTTTCCATCAACTACTTCATATGTGTTTTCGTTGGCATTATATCTGATTGTTCCATTTTCGCCTAAAATTCTTTCCAATATTGATCTGTCGCCATCGAATTCGACGATTGGATTCCCGTTCTTATCAACATAAATCTTTAATTTATGTTCGCCCTTGTCTGTTTTTATTATTAATTCGTTTCCTTCTCTTTTTATACCCAAAATTTCTTCTTCCGATACTTCACCCGTTAATTTATTCTTAATTACTAAATATTTCTTTCCATTCTTGCTTGTTATGTATATTACATATTTTCCAGTTTCTATTCCATATATTGGTGATATTTGTTCTATTGCTTTGTTTAATTTTTCAATAGATTCTCTTTCTTTTGTTGTTGATTTAGGCGTTGGCGCAAATTTAAAATCAAATGATTTTCCATTCCATTTCAAATCAATTGAATAATTCTTTAGTTGGACATCTCTTAATAAATACTTTGTTACAATATATAGACAACCATTATATGAATAGATTGCCCCATTTTCAAATATAATTGAACCATTTATTGAATTGTTTAATTCTGTTAATGTAGATATATTTTCATCCCACGAATATGAAGTTTTGTATCTTCCCAGTGACGAAACAGATAAATTTGCGTTATAAATTAATCCTTTTTCTAAAAATCTTTGTCTTATACAATTTTGTGCCTCTTCGTTTTCTATAGTTACATTTGGAGGATTTATTTTTATTGTATATGGTCCACAATATTTAATTAACCTAGTTGGTAAAACTAGATATCTTGTTGTAGGTCCCTCTGATGTCCAATAGAACTTAGCAGCATCTGTAACATAAGCCTTTTTCTCTTTTCCATCTGAATATATAAATGTTCCAGTTTTTGGATCTATTGTAATGTGGGCGCGCTCTTTTCCAATATTTACATCTGCCTCATATTGTTGGGATTTAGTTACATCAGCCATTTGTACATCGCCATAACCAGCAACGTAATGGCATAGATTTAAATATATTTTTCCATCCTTGGTATCTGATATTGTAAATTCTGCATATCCGACTGAAGCATCTAAATTATTTGCTTCTTTTCCTTGAATTTCATTTTTTA
>CAZMYQ010000016.1:5294-7883 GCA_964570545.1 uncultured archaeon
CCATATGAAATCCATTTTTTTGCTTCAGTACATTTCTTTATGTGTTTTATTTTGTTTGGGAATACTAAATAATTTGGCTCTACATTTAAGTATCTAAATATCAATTGTGACTTGTATGGCATTCTTGATTGATATATAACATTCTTGATGCTTCCTAAAAGAGAACTCATTTTTTCTGGCATTCCTATTATTATTCCATCTACGTTTTCGTTATCTCCTGATATTTTTATGACATTTTTATTTAAAAGTGCCTGGTTCTCGCTTTTAATTCCAATCAACACTTCATCAGAACTTTTATACATATATGTCAAATATCCAACAAAAATTGGATTTTCATTAAATGTTTGTACTCCAGCTCCCCACAATTCATTCATAATAGTACCCCATTCGTTTTGTAAATGTTCAATAGCTTTCGTTACTTTATGTATGTCTTTTCCAAGAATTTCTGCGCGCTCTTCGTCTTCCAAAATTATAGTTCCTTTTGGTAACTCATGTCTCAATTTAAGAGATACATCTTTAACAAATTTTCCCTTCGCAAAATTTCCAAATGCAAAACCAGGATGGAACCCAACCAATGTAGATGTCACTACAGTGTGTATTAGTACTCCTCCTGCACTTTTTGTACTATACACAGACAGCCATGGTAATCTCTTTGGTTCATCATATGCTAACATTTTTCTTATAGATTCCCTTGTAAAACCATTCAAATCAACTCTTGCTTTTTTGACGAGTTTATCTATTATGTCTCCATTGTTTATTAATAAATCTATCTTATCTTTGTCAAGATTTTTATATGTTTTATTTAATTCGTCAATAATTTTCTTTTTATCTTCTTCTGATAATTTTTCCCATTCACTTTTTATATCTATATTGCAATCTTTTTTATCTTTACATTTACTATCTTTTATTTTTTCTTTAAGATCTTCAAGTATGTTGTTTTTATTCTTTGAAAGTTTTTCAAGTTTTTCCAATTCTTTGGTATCAACTCCAAATGCTTTAGCCAAAACTTTTTGAACTCTCGGATTTTTGTCAAGAATCTTTAACAGTCCCTTTCTAGTACCTTCATATGAAAGAACAATATTAAAAAATCTCAACAATATAGCCAAATCTTGATTTCCTAACATGTATCCCGGGAAAAATCTTAAATAGCATTCGTTTCTAGTATTTATAGATACATTTCTGTTTGCATCAAACTTAGAACTATCTGCTGGGGCAGCACAAGAAACATCGAACTTAGATATTTTTCCTTCAAATCCATAAGAAATCTCTTCTTTTTCCGGCTTATCTCCAAAAAACAAACGCTTATCTGAGTCTAAGTACAAAATACCATCAACCGCTAACTCTTCAGTTGTGCGCCCAGATAAAGGGATCAAAGAACAATCTACATAATACTTATCTTGCGTTGAATATTCTCTTACTCCATATTTATTTTCCTTAATAGAAACTCCTTTCTTTTCTATGATATTATTACTATCCAAATGTATAATTCCCCCATCAATTTCACCAATTGCTTGAAGTTTTTTTAATAATTCTTTAAAATCACCAGTTGGTTCTTCTATGGCACATACATTACTTTGTGTAAATGTATTAGCATAGGCAGGCAATATTAATACTAACACTAAAAATATTGATAATATTTTTTTAATGTCCATAAGTTAATTAGTTTATTCTTGAATATTTAAATTACTTCCAAATAATAAAATAATGTTGTTCATATTTGGAAATAGGCGAGATATTTTATTGAAATATATAGCAATATCAATAATTGCTTTAATTATGTTAAAATTTTCTCCAGGATTGGAAATTAAAGGTGCTCTTCCTGATAACCCAATATTATTTTTTGTTTTAATTGGTCTTTTAACTTTGATAATGCTTGTGTTAATTACATCATCTAATATATTTGAAGAAATATTGGATTCGTTCCTAGTTTTAATTACATTTTCTACCTTTTATTTGCTTTTTAATATTATAACTCAAAATTATTTGATTTCTTGGATTGCTGGTTGCTTATCAATATTTGCTCATTATGTTTTTGAAAATAATAAAATATGGAAAGAACTTTGGACGATAGCAATATTTTCTATTACGATATATATTTTAAGCTCCACTTTATCATTAGAAACTTTATTATTATTTGTTGGAATATTATCCGTGTATGATTATGTTTCAGTTTTTCTAACAAAACACATGATACATATGGCAAAGCCCATTTTAGATAAATATTATAAAGAGGCTACTGAAACAAAAGAAAGAACTTTCATGCTAGGAGGCGGAGATGTAGTTATCCCAATATCCTTATCTTTATCATCATTTTTTTCAATTTCACCAGTTGTTGGTGTTTTAAGTTTATTTTTAACATATTTGGGTGTCTTTGTTTGCTTGAATATAGTTGAGGAATTCGGATATATAAGCGCAATTCCAGTAATATGTTTTTATACTTTGTTTGGTTTATCTTTTGGAATCTTATTTTATTGCGGACATTTTTTATTTACTTTATAAAAATATATTTTTAGAAAATCAATATATATCAACAATTTAAAAGAAAAAATTAAGCAACTTAATTAATATTAAAAATTTTTATTAAATCCT
>CAZMYQ010000017.1:0-7718 GCA_964570545.1 uncultured archaeon
AACTAAAGGTAAAGGATTCCAAGGTCCTGTTAAGAGATTTGGAGTATTTGAATTCGGACACCATAAAGAAAAAACTAAAAGAGGAGTCGGAGCAATTGGTCAATTTACGCCTGGTTATGTAATGTGGACAGTACCTAGGGCTGGTCAAATGGGGTATCACACAAGAACAGAATTTAACAAACAAATAGTTTTGATTTCAAATCCTCAAGAATTAGACATAAACCCAAAAGGTGGATGGCCACACTATGGTATAATTAAAAATGATTATGTAATGATAATAGGATCAATACCTGGTCCTCAAAAAAGATTAATTGGAATGAGATTTCCAATTAGAAAAGGCAAAACAAAGCCAATTGAAAGAATAGAGTACATAGACAGCATTAAGAAATACGTGAGGTGTAACGTATGAAGGGAGTATTGTATTTAAAAGACGGATCAAAATCTGAAATTGATTTACCTCCACATTTTGAAGAAAATATTAGACCAGATGTAATAAAAAGGGCATTTTGGGCAATCATGTCTCATAAATACCAACCAAAAGGTACAAAAGAAGATGCAGGTAGAGACTATACTGCAGAATACTATGGAAGAACAAGACATAAATACTGTGCAATGGCTTATGGATTAACAAGATTACCAAGAGACAAAATCCCTAAAGTCGGATATGTTGGCAGAGTTCGTAATGTGCCTCAAGCAGTTGGTGGTCCTGTAGCCCACCCTCCACGTCCTGAAAAAGTATTATATGAAAAAATTAATAAAAAAGAAAGAATTTTGGCAATTAGGTCAGCAATTGCAGCAACAGCAAATAGAGAATTAGTTTTAAGTAGGCATTGCTTACCAGAAGATATAGATATGCCTTTAGTCATAGATGACGAATTTGAAAATATATCTAAAACAAAAGAATTTGTTGAATTATTGAAAAAATTAAATGTATATAGTGATATTGAATACGCAATGAGTAAAAAAAGAACTAGAGCTGGAAAAGGAAAAAGAAGAGGTAGAAGATATAAGAGAAAGAAGAGTATTTTAATTGTTGTTAGTAAACCATGTCCTTTAATTAAAGCAGCAAGAAACTTAGAAGGGGTTGATATAGTTCCAGTTGAAAAACTAAATGTTGAATTGTTAGCACCAGGGGCACAACCTGGAAGATTCACATTATGGACAAAAGGAGCAATCGAAAAATTGTATAACTTATTTGTAAGGTGATTCCAATGGCAAAAACAAAAGATATATTAATACGATTAATATTTACTGAAAAGGCATTAAGGCAAATTCCAGAAGGTGTTTTAACATTTGAAGTCGATATTGATGCTACAAAACCTGAGATAAAAAAAGAAATTGAAGAAAAATATGGTAAAAAAGTAAAAAAAGTTAGAACTGCAATTACAAGAACAAAGAAAAAACTTATTAAAAAAGCATATGTTAGATTTGAAAATCCTGAAGATGCAATGGAAATTGGAAGACTTTTAGGATTGCCAATTTAGAGGTGAGTTGAATGGGTAAGAAAATATTATCACAAAGAAGAGGTCGAGGAAGTAATGTCTTTAGAGTTCCAGATCACCACTATAAGGTAAAAAAGATTTGCTTACCACATTTTACTGATGAAAGGAAAGTTATAGGAGAAATTACAGATTTAATTGATGATAGAGCAAGATTAGCACCAATAGCAGAAATATCTTTAATTGATGGTACAAAATATTACGTTCCAGCAGTTGAAGGTTTGGAAGTTGGCCAAAAAATAGAAATTGGTCCTGGATCAAAAATCGCAATTGGAAACATATTGCCTTTAAAAGATATTCCCGAAGGTACTCCAATTTGCTGTATTGAAAAGATTCCATTCGATGGTGGAAAATTAGTTAGAGCTCCAGGATCATATGCAATTGTTTCAGCAAGGTCTGAAGATGTTGTTTATGTAACGTTGCCATCTAGAAGAATTGTTGAATTAAATCCAAACTGTTATGCGATAATAGGAAATGTGGCTGGTGGAGCTAGAGATGAAATGCCTTTCTTGAAGGCTGGTAAGAAATACCACTTTTGCAGAGCAAGAAACAAATACTATCCTAAAGTTAGAGGATGTAGAATGGTACCAGCATCACATCCTCATGGTGGTAAAGAACCAGGAACTGGTGGACCTACTTGTGTTTCAAGACATGCACCACCAGGTGCTAAAGTCGGTCACATCGCGGCAAGAAGAACAGGTAGAAGAAAGAGATAACGAGGTGGTAATATGCAATACGAAGGACGCCCTAAAAAATTTACTTTTAAAGGATATACTTTGGAACAACTTCAAGAAATGCATTTGGAAGAATTTGCTAAATTATGTCCAGCAAGAATTAGAAGAAGTATAATGAGATTAGTTAAAGGAATAAATACTGATCAAAAAGTAAGAAAATTAATAATTAAGATTGCTCAAGCATGGCAAGCAATGAAAGAAGGAAAACCATACAAGAAAAAAATTAAAACTCATTATAGAAGTTTACCAATTTTACCTCAGATGGTTGGAATGACTATTTATGTATATAATGGTAAAGAATTTGTACCTGTTGAAATAAAACCTGAAATGTTAGGACATGTATTAGGTGAATTTGCATTCACAAGACAAAGAGTTGTCCATGGAGGAAAAGATAAGAAAAAATAAAGGGTGATTGAATATGGAATTCAGCGCAATGATTAAAAATGCTCCAATTTCAAGAAAATATACTGTTGAAGTTGGACGATATATAAAAGGCATGCCTGTTGAAAAAGCCTTGAAAACCTTAGAAGATGTAATTAAATTAAAAGAATGGATTCCAATGAGAAGATATAAAGGAAGTATTGCTCATAAGAAAGGTGTAAAGTGCGGAGTAAAATCTGGAAAATATCCTGTTAAAGTAGCAAAATATTTAATAAAATTAATAAAACAAGCAATAAATAATGCAAAAAATCAAGGCTTTGAAGATGTTTCAAAATTATATATAAAAGATGTTTGGACAGGAAAAGGTATGACTATCAAAAGAGTTAGATATACTGGTTTAATCGTAATTGCAAGACATAGAAGAACAAGTTTGCCATACAGACTAAAAAGAACCCACGTAAGAGTAATTTTAGGGGTGAGAGAATGATAGAAAGAGAATTCCTAAAAGAAAATGTAGATAAGTTCAATGTAGAAAAATATTTCAAAAGAGAATGGAAAGATGCCTTGATTTCACATGTTGATGTAGTTAAAACAATAGAAGGGTATAAAATATTTGTCCACTGTAAAAGACCTAGAATGATTGCTTCAAATATCCAAAAAGTTTTAGAAGATGTAAAACAAATATTAAATACAAGCAATATTAGAATTATAACGAAATTTGTTGAAAATGATGCTTTAAATGCTCAAATTCAAGCATCTCGTATAGCAAGAGCATTAGAAAGAGGAGAAATGGATAGAATAGTAGCTATGCGTGTAATGAGAAGAGTTTTAGCAAGCGGAGCAAAAGGTATTGAAATAGTTATATCTGGTAAATTAGGAAAAAAGGGAGCAAGATCCAAGACTAGAAGATACGTCCAAGGATATGTTATTAAAACAGGAGGATATGCAAAATTGGTTAGTAGAGGTTTTGATGTTGCATATACTAAGTCAGGTGTAATTGGAGTAAAAGTTAGAATTGTACCACCTAATTTACATACAATAGACACAATGGACATAAGAGGTGTTATTGATGAAGCTAAGAGAAATGAAAGCCAAGAAGTTGAGGGAAATGAGCAAGGAGGAACTGGAGAAACTGCTCAATGATGTTAAAAATGAAATCTTAAAAGCAAGATCAAACCCTCAAACAAAAGTGAAAGTAAGAAATTTAAGAAAAATCTTAGCAAGAATATTAACAGTTATGCATGAAAAAGGATATATTTAATGAGGTGAATGTGTTTGGACTTCGGAAAAAAGCCTGATGATTTAGATAATTTATTTGGAATATCTGATCAACTTTCATTTTTGGGAAAAGAATCTTCAAAAATTACTATTTATACTGAACTTAGAAAAGGAAGAAGAATTGTCACTATAATAAAAGGAATTCAAGGTGAAAAACAAGAAATTAAGGATTTAGTTAAAAGGATGAAAAAATCATTTGGATGTGGAGGCAGTATTGAAGAAGATGGAAAATCTTATATTATTTTACTTCAAGGAGATCACAGAAAACGAGTTTATGATTTTCTAAAGAAAGAAGGATACAAAGACATTACGGTTTTATAAAACGCCTTTTCTTTTATTTTAACTAATATATACTAATATGCCTTATACAAAACTATAATAATGGAAATGCCAATATTTTATTATAATAAATTATGTCCTAATTGTCGAGAAGTAAATACTAACGAGAGATTGGAAGATGGGTTGCCTTGTGATAAGTGTTTACCAAAAAGATATAAAAATATTGCAAATAACCCAGAATTAATTTATAAACATCTATCGGAAATTAAAGATTATAAAATAATATATGAAAAACACGAAAAGGAAAAACAATTTACCAAATTCTTCAAAGAGTTATTTGGTTTTGAACCTTGGTCAATACAAAAAAACTGGTTCTTAAGATTAGAAAATGGAGAATCTTTTTCAATAGTTGCACCTACGGGCGTTGGAAAAACTACATTTTTAATAGGGTATTCAATATATAAGAAAAAGAGAACGTTGTTTATTGTACCTACAAGCGTCTTAGCAAAACAAATATATGAAAGATACACAAAAGTAAGCAAAGATTTAGTAGTATTATATTACCATTCTAAAATGAAAAAGAAAGAGCGAGAAGAGTTTGAAAAACGCTTATCTAACAAAAACTATGATGTTTTAATAATAACACCTCAATTTTTAACTAAAAAATATGAACTTTTGTTGAACCAAGACTATTCATATATATTTATTGATGATGTTGATGCGTTTCTAAAGAGTTCTCGAAACTTGGATAAACTATTTATGATATGTGGTTTATCGAAGGAAAAGATTAAAGAAAGTTATGAACTCTTGTTAAACTTTATAAAAAAGAAAATCTCATTTGAAGATATAGAAGAATTTCAAAAATCTTTACCTAAATTACCTCAAATTGTTATTGCATCAGCAACAGGTAGCATGAGGGGTTTAAAGCCGAGATTATTTAGAATTTTGTTTAACTTTGATATAGGTTATAGTAGAGCAAATATAAGAAATATTACTAACGTAAATTGTGGTAAATTGAACTTAGAAACTATCAAAAAAATAGTAAAATCTCTTGGTAAAGTTGGAATATTGTACACGCATCTTAAAGAAGAAGCGAAGGCGATGGAAGAAGAATTAAACAAAATCGGTATATCAGCAAAATTTGAGGAAGATTCAGATAAAATTATAAAATACATTGAAGATGAAGAATATGAAATTATTATTGGAGTTTCTTCATATTATGGAAAATTGGTACGAGGGCTAGACTTTCCTGAAAAAATAAAATATGTGATTTTTACAGATTTGCCTCATTTTAAATTTAAATTAGATAAAGAAACAATTTTAAACTTAAAATCACCAGGGCCTTTAATGTATATTTTTTCAATATTGTCAAAGCAAAACTCTGAATATTTGAAATATTTATCCCAATTACGTAGAAATAAATATAACTTAGAAGAAATTTGGAATGTTATTGAAGAAAACTTAAATCTCTTAAAGAGTTTAGATACATATCAAGATGGATATTTACTAATACCTGATTTTAAGACGTACGTCCAAGGATCTGGAAGATGTTCAAGAGCAGTTAATGGAGGTTTAACAAAAGGATATGTTTTCTTATTTTGGAATAATGAAAACCTATATAAAAAATATGAATCATATATTAGAGGATTTTTAGAGGAAGAAATAATTAATTTTGAAGATTTAGATTTAAATATAGCTAAAGAAGAAATAGAAACTTCAAGAGAAATTTTGAAAGAAGTCAGAAATGAATTAACAAAATCTGTTTTATTTATTGTTGAATCTCCTACAAAGGCAAAAACAATAGCAAAATTCTTTGGAAAACCTGCTAAAAGACAGATAGGCGAATTAATGGCATACGAGACGACTTCAGGAAAATATATTATAACTGTTGTTGCTTCAATTGGACATATATTTGATTTGATTACAAAAGCTCCTGTTGATAAAGAAGAATTGTTTGGAGTTGTTAATTACAAGTATCCTTACTTTACACCAATATTAAAATGTATAGATTGTGGAACTCAACAAACAACAACGGAAGGGGTTTGTAGAATATGTGGAAGTAAAAATTTAAAATCTTCCTTTTCGAGAATATTGAGTTTGCAAAAATTAGCTTTAGAAAACGATATTGTTTTAATTGGTACTGACCCAGATACTGAAGGTGAAAAGATTGCGTATGATATTTATGTTGCATTGAAACCATTTTGTAAAGATATTTACAGAGTAGAATTCCACGAAGTTACTAAAAAAGCAATCTTGAAAGCGCTAGATTCAAGAAATGAAATAAACAAAAATAGAGTTTTAGCTCAAGTAGTTAGAAGAATTGAAGATAGATGGATTGGATTCGCATTGTCACAAAAACTCCAAAAAGAATTTAATAACTATAATTTATCTGCAGGTAGAGTTCAAACTCCTGTTTTAAAGTGGATTATTGATAGATATTTGGAAAGTAGGCAATCGATAACTACTTTTTGTTCTTTATATTTGGAAAATGGTAGTAATGTAGTATTTAAGGATTACAAAAAATGTTCTGGTGAATTCATTGAATATGAGATTATAGAGAAGTGGGAAGAAGTTATAAAACCTAAACCACCATATACTACGGATGCAATTCTTGTTGATGCTCAAGAGAAATTAAAGTTAAGCCCAGCACAAACAATGCAAATTCTTCAAGACTTGTTTTACAATGGTTTATGTACATATCACAGAACAGATTCTACGCATGTTTCATCAGCAGGTATTGAAATAGCAAAATTATATTTAGAAGATAAAAAGTTAGAATTAAAGCCGAGATCTTGGGGTGAAGAAGGAACTCATGAATGTATTCGTCCAACTAGGCCATTAGATGTTGGAGATTTAATAAACTATGTCGCTTCAGGTGAAATTGTTTTATATAGCAAATTTACTTCAAACCATTATAAAGTTTATAATTTGCTCTTCAAGAGATTTATAGCATCCCAAATGCCAGAAGCAAAAGTTAAAAAGGCTAAAGTTAAATGGAAATATGGTGATAACGAAATTGAAACTGAAGAAATTGTTGAAATTATAGATAAGGGCTTTTTAGAAGTTCTACCTATAAAAGTTGTAGAATTTGGCGATAAAAAAGGAAAAATTAGTATTAAATCAAAATATGAATGGAAAGGCCCAACAATTCCTCTATATACAGAAGGAGATATAGTTAGAAAAATGAAAACTGAAGAAATAGGTCGTCCAAGTACTTATGCTACAATATTGCAGAAATTATTTAAAAGATATTATGTTATTAAGTCAAAGAAAAGTGGCAAATTGATTCCCACAAAACAAGGTATTGAGATTTGCGAATATTTATTTAATAATTATGGTAATTTGGTAAGTGTAGAAAGAACTAGAGAGTTGGAGAAGAAAATGGATTTAATTGAAGAAAAACCTGATTTGTATTATGAAGTTTTAAAAGAATTGAAAAACGAGATTAAAGAAGTTTTGGAATAATACTATTTTAAATTCTTTCGATTGATGTCGAATATTTATAATTTTTATATATTCTTACCCAATCTAATCCATGGGCCGAATC
>CAZMYQ010000018.1:0-7298 GCA_964570545.1 uncultured archaeon
GTTTAAGGAAAAAATCACGGAATTCGAAGATTACGAAGTAAAGTGTATCGACTTAAAAGACTTGGAGGAAATACTAAAATAATTTTTATTATCATGATAATAATTATTATGATAATAAAATTTTACAATCGAGAGAACGAACTTAAATTATTGGAAAAAGTTTCAAAACCTTTTTTAGCAATAATATATGGTAGAAGAAGAATTGGAAAAACATCTTTGGTATTAAAATATGCTGAAAATAAGGATTACTTGTACTTCTTTATAAACCCAAAAAAGCCGGAAAACTTATTATTAGAAGGCTTCTCAGAAGAATTAAGAAATAAATTAAGAAACCCATATATACGTCCTAAAAATTGGGAAGAATTCTTCGATGTTTTATTTCAGTATGATGGATTAGTTATTTTTGATGAATTTCAATGGTTTTTGGAAATCAACAAAGAAGTTCCATTTATATTACAAAAGTTTTGGGATATCAAGAAACACAAACCATCTATAATAATTACTGGATCTGTCGTTGGAATGATTAAAAAACTATTTTTAGAACATGGAAGCCCATTGTTTAAACGAAGCGATATAATTATAAAATTAAAGGACTTTCGAATCAAAACAGTTTTTGAAATTCTTGATGATTTGGGTATTAAAGATTTAGAAGAAAAATTTAAATTTTATTTACTTTTTGGAGGAGTTCCTTATTACTATAAATTATTATTTAAATACCAAATAAACAATATCTCTTCCGCCATAAAAGAATTAGTTATTGATGAATATGCGCCTCTAAAAAAAGAAGTTGAGGAAGTAATTATGGAATCATTTAAGAGAGAATATAAGACATATTTGTCAATTCTATTAGCAATTGCTGAAGGTAAGACAAAACTTGAAGATATAGCATCAACAGCAGGAATAAAAGCAACTTCTCTTCCGAAATATTTGGATGATTTAATAAATCTTTTAGAATTGGTTGAAAAACAAAAAATAGGTTTTAAAAAGAAGCATATATATCTTATTAAAGATAAATTTCACAATTTTTGGCTAAGATTTATTTATAAGCCAAATATCATTAGTGAAGATAAGTTATTTAAATACATAAATGAAAATATAAATCAATTTTACGGCTGGAGTTTTGAAACTACAATTAGAGAAAATATTTTGAAAATATTTCCAAATTTTGATGAGTCTTTCAAATATATTGGAAAAAAAGAAAATGGAACATCTTTTGACATAGATGTTGTATGTTTGGATAAAAATAATAAAGAAATTTTATTTTGTGAATGTAAGTGGAAAGATGGTGTTAATGCTAAGAAAATAGTTAAAGACCTTATTGAAAACTCTAAATATATTGATTGGCACAAAGGAGAAAGAAAACAATCATATGCAATATTTGCTAAATCGTTTAAGGAGAAAATCACGGAATTCGAAGATTATCCAGTTAAGTGTATCGACTTAGAAGACTTGGAGAAAATGCTAATTACAAATCACTAAATATAATTTTTTTCTTAAAATTTTATGTTATCTATAGAAGAAGCAAAACAAAGATTAAAACAATATGGTCCAAATGAAATAGAAACTAAAAAGAGAACATTGATAGATATGATAATAGATGAAGTAAATTCTCCTTTAATCATTTTACTTCTTGTGTGTTCATTGGCGTCAATTTTTCTATTACATGAAATTACAGATGGAATTTTAATATTATTAATCCTACTGTTCACAGTAACTTTAGGAGTTATTCAAGATTACAAAGCGGAAAGAACAGCAGAAACATTAAAAGAGAGATTCCAAAAAGTTGCAAAAGTAATTAGGGACAATAAAGAAATAGTGATTCCATTTAGAGAGATTGTCACAGGAGATACAGTAATATTAGAAGAAGGCAGCGTCATACCTGCAGATGGATATATAGAAGAAGGAGAGATAGAGGTAGACGAGTCAGCAATCACAGGAGAATCATATCCAATATTTAAGAAAAAAGGTGATGAAGTATTTAGTGGGACAGTAGTAAAAGGCGGATATGCTAAAATGTATGTAGAAAGAACTGGAAAGAATACTAAATATGGTGAAATAATTTATAAATCTCAAGAACTTGAAGAAGATAAAACAATATTTCAAAAACAAATGGAAAAAATAGGAAATCTATTAACAAAAATGACTGTTGCTTTAATAATTGTATCTTTTGTAATCTTGCTATTCAAAGAATCTTTTATTGAAGCAATTATGACATCTATTGCTTTAGGCGTCGCTGCAATACCCGAAGGACTTCCAGCAGCCGTAACGATATGTTTAGCTGTAGGAGCAAACAAGATGATGAAATTAGGAGCTTTAGTTAAAAAACTAGCTAAAATTGAAACTATTGGATTTATAGATATTTTATGCTTGGACAAGACGGGAACAATTACTAAAAACAAGTTAGAAGTTAAAGAAATTTTTGAATACAAAAGGGATTTAAGAAACATAGTGGTTACTTGTTTTAATGAAAAAGATCCTATTGACTTAGCAATAAAAAAATATTTCGGTGAGTCAAAATTGAAGATATTAGAAACTGTGCCTTTTTCATCAGATAGAAAATATAGTGAAGCAAAAACTTCTAAAGGTACTTATAGAAAAGGAGCTCCAGAAGTAATAATAGAAATGTGTGAACTTAATGAGAACGATAAGAAAATAATATATTCAAAATTAAAAGAAATGGAAGAAAAAGGGTTAAAAGTTTTGGCGGCAGTAAGGGATAGTGAATTTTTAGGATTAATTGGGTTGTTGGATCCACCAAGAGATGATGCGGAAGAAATGATAAAAATGACTCATAAATTAGGAATCGAAACATTTATGATAACAGGAGATTCTGGGCGTACTGCTTTAGCAATTGGAAAAATGGTTGGCCTAAAATCTAACGGATATATCCTAGGGTCAGAATTAAAATCTTTAACAAAAGAAGAATTAATAAAAAGAATAAAGAGTGGGGTTAGAATATTCGCGAGAATAGAACCAAGTCAAAAATTAGAAATAGTTAATCTGTTAAAATCTTTAGGAAAAACAATAGGAATGACTGGAGATGGAATAAATGATGTTTTAGCAATGAAACGGGCAGATGTGTCTATAGCCTTAAATGCTACAGATGCAGCAAAAGAAACTGCTGATTTAATATTAATAAACAATAAAGTTACTTTAATACCTAAAGCAATTGAGACTGGAAGAGCTATAATGGATAACATGAGAAAGTTCTTTGTATATCTAATTTCTTGTAATGTTGCAGAAGTATT
Organism: uncultured archaeon; assembly: GCA_964570545.1. Lineage (GTDB taxonomy): Archaea > Iainarchaeota > Iainarchaeia > JAADDC01 > CAZMYQ01 > CAZMYQ01. The sequence goes on from CAZMYQ010000018.1 coordinate 3,249, forward strand.
AACTATTTTGATTGGATCATTGATTAAATCTCCCATTTTATTACCAATACATATATTATGGATTAATTTGGTAACTGATGGTTTGCCGGCTTTAGGTTTTGCTTTTGATGAATCTTCTGGATCAAATGATAAATCTCCGTTGAGAGGAAAAGAATTTTTAAATATTGTGGTTTATGGTATTGGCTTAACAATGTGTTTAATTGGATTTTTATTGTTAGCTATATTCTTTGGATATGATGGAAATAAATTTTATTCTATGTTTTTGACAACTTTTGTGTTAATAGAACTGATAAGAGTTTTTACGGTTGAAATAGATTATAAAACAAAGCCAAATAACTTGTTAATATTATTTGTCTTAATAAGTTTTACAATCCATATTGTTTTGTTATATTTGCCGCTTATAAATTCCATATTTTATTTGCCTATGGTTAGCTCTATTTTACAATCAATATACGAATCTTTCCATTTAGAGCCATTAGGACCATATGATTGGTTATTAGTTGCCACTTATGCCTTAATTTCAAATATTGTTTTGTTAGGTATATTAAAAATCGCTGAAGACTATGAAGATATGATAAACAAACTAATAAGTAATTATTTTAAAATCTGATTGTGTGGAGCAAAAAATCAATTTATTCAAATTTAACTTTATCTTTTGATAAATATGTATATTTATACAATGGCTCTCCAACTTTATTTGTTTTGCTACTTGTGAATTTATTTATCCAAAGTGTGGAATTTGAAGTTTTAAGAACGAATTTTGGCAATTCTGGATTATATCTTGCTTTATATTTAATATCATCTATAATAACATACTCGCATTTTATGCTGGTTTCTATAAATTTTGGCCTTTCTCCTAACATTTCGTTAGAATTATAATATTCTAAATATCTGCATGTTATTAGAAGATATTCGTTAGGATGTCTTGGGCAAATATTGATAAATTCAAAATCTATTTTTGGATTTAAATTAATTTTAACTCTGGCAGTATGTTTCTTTACTTCATCAATTGAAAAATTATATTGAGGTATTAATTCGCAAATCTCTTTAAAAATGTCTATCCATGATTTATAATTAAACTTATCTCTTAATCCTAAAAATTCTGCTAACTTAACAAAAACTTGCCAATCAGTCAATAAATTTGAATCAAAGACTTTTTCAGAATATTGAATCAAGCGTCCTGTAGAAGTATATGTTCCTTCTTTTTCTAATGCCGTACAAACAGGAATGTACAAATCCGCATATTTTTCAGCAGTAGATGTAAATATAGGATCTTGAACAACAACAAAGTCAGAAGATTCCAATAACTCTTTAGCATGATTGTGAGGCAAAGTAAATAATGAATTTTCTCCAACTATATAAAGCAAATCTAAATTCTTATATTGAGATTCAAACTTATCAACTAAATCAGGAATTTCACTGTCCCAAAAATTTTCAAATTTTTCTTTGTCTTTACTATATCCTGGATAATAATTTGGAATACATCCTAAATCACAAGCACCTTGTACATTATTTTGACCACGTATAGGATTGATTCCACATCCTTTTTTTCCAAAGTTTTTTGTTAATATTAATAGATTAGCCATCATTTTGATAGTTTCTATTCCATGTATATTTTGAGTTATACCCATACCATAAAGTATTGAAGTTCTTTTTTCCAAGATTTTTTGACCAATTTCTTTTATAATATCTGTTCTTACTCCTGAAATTCTTTCAATATCTTCAAAAGAAAATATACTTAAATATTTATTCAATTTTTCAGGTATATTTATATGTTCAGATATAGCCTTTATTAATCCAACAACGACAAAGAAATCAGATCCAGGATTTACTTTTATAAACTTAAATATTTTTGCACTCTTAGAAGGTAAAATATCAAAAACATAGATTTCTTTATTCTTGTTTTCAAGTAACTTTTTAAATAAGAGTGGTTGAGAATCTGCTGGATTGTTTCCAAAAATTAATACTAATTCAGAATATTCCTTTATTTCATCCAAAGAATTTTGCATCATTGCTGTACCAAATGTATCTATCAAAGCAGGCAAAGAAGATGCGTGACACAATCTAACACAATTATCTATATATGGAGTTTTCATAACTATACGAGCAAATTTTTGCATTACAAATAAATCTTCATTTGACGCTTTTGAAGAACAAAGCATGGCTGATATATTGCTATCTTCTATTTTTTTCTTAAGAATTTTAAACGCTTCTGAATAAGATATTTTCTTAAACCCATTTTTTGTTCTAATTAATGGTGAATTTATTCTTCTTGGATTAAGTTGAAACTTTAGAGAAGATAATCCTTTAATGCAAGCAAATCCTTTTGATATTGGGTGGTTTTTATCAGGAAGTATTCTATTTTGATTTTCATCATAAATCAAACCGCAACCGCAACTACAGAAAGGACATATAAATTTTTTCATTATATTTAAGGTGTTGGAACTTGAATATATTTAATGTTATGGGATAAAATTAAGAATAATAGAAAATTCTCAGCAATTTTAACAAATATTCTTTTAGCGATTTAATAATTAATGCTTGATTATATTTTATCGAAAACTGCGATTATCATATTTGCAGTTTTACTTTTTGCTACTTTCTTTGCTTTAGAAAAAAATCTTGAGTTATATTTTTTTTATAGATCTGCACAAAACATTTGCCATAAATTAATAACTGAAACCAAATATGTCGTTGAATCTATATCTATAGAACAAATGAGAACTATAGCATTGCCAAGAACACTTAAAGTAGGTCTATCTTCTTACAGTTATAGCGTTGATGCAAATTACGTATCTTACGACGGAAATAAGTATATAGTTTATATCATAAAATTTAAAAAGAAACCTGTATATGCATGTGCTTATCAGTTATATGGAGATTATAAAAATATCAATGTAAATATTCGTGGATTTCCAGTAATTCCATATAAAGACAAAAGATATATTGGAATTACAAAAAATAACAATGATTTAAATATAGAGGGCAGAAAAGTACCAATAAGTTAGTGCGCCGTCCGGGATTCGAACCCGGGCCGTCGGCTTGGAAGGCCGACGTCCTGCCACTAGACTAACGGCGCTTCTTATAATAATAAATACCTATTGCAATATATATTGTTTCAATATGAAAAAATAATTAAAATATGTTTAATCCATACTTTGCTATATTTTCTAAACCTAATTCAGACATCAAATACAAGTAAATTAAAATGCAAGATATAAACAGAAATAGCAATATGATTAAGTTGTGAGTAAACCCATGTCTTTTCCATATTTTTCTTTCATCGTGTTTAAAAACGTCCATAAGTTCATCTCCAAACATAACTGAAAGAAATGTTCCAACCAAACATATTAGAATTATTGCCCAATATGGTATTGGATTTAATAATATCGTTTTAAATATGTGTAGTAACAAACTTTTATCAAATATTGATGGTGAAAATATAAAAGAATATACTATTATGGTTGTTGCAATAAAGTAAACTAATACTTGGGAATATGTCATTTTTATTCCTGCGAGTATTCTTGCTGGAAATCCTACCAAAAATCCTGCATCTGCTATTGGAGTACAAAATACAAAAAAACTCCATGTTAGCAAACCTACCAAAATTCCGTCTTTTAAACCATATTTGAATATAACAAAAATCAAATACAAAGAGAATATTATCAAAACTGTCAAGAATCTTTTAAATACTTGGTTCTTTGTATCGTACTTTATTATATCTAATATTTTTATCACATCATACACCTCTGTTTAGTAGTTTAATTTCTATCCGCATAAAAATTCCTTCCAAAAGGAGATATGTATATTCTTTTATATATGTTGTAGTTATTCGTATAATTCACACCAATCTTTTTGGCAAAAGAACTAACGCAATCTTCTAGCACTTTGTTTATATCTATAATTTTAAAATAATCATATAATCCTGGCAACGTATACCAATAATAGTGCTCAGATCCAGAATAAATAGCGCAATAATATTTATTATTATATTTACCACATCCAATTAAACATCTACCGACAATAATATCTCTTTTTTTATTTTTGAGA
>CAZMYQ010000019.1:0-7183 GCA_964570545.1 uncultured archaeon
ATGTCAAAAAGTAACTTTACAAAATAGTTTTGTTATTTAAAAAATATTTATAAACAATACATAAATTAGTAATAATAATTAAAAGTTAATGCCTTCTCTTAAAGTTGAAAACTTATATAAATATTTTAATAAGCATGGTAAAACAATTGTTGCTCTTGAGAATATAAACTTATTAATTGAAGAACCTAAAGTTGTTTGTTTAGTTGGATTAAACGGAGCGGGAAAAACTACTTTAATTAATTGTATTTCAGGAATATTAATTCCAGATAAAGGAAAAGTTGAAATTAATGGCAAAAACCCTGCAAAACATTTGGGCGAATTAGTGGCATTTCCATATTCTAAACCACAAATTGGCTATAATCCGCGTATGTCTGTGAAGGAATTTTTAGAATTGCTTAGTATTTTATTTGAAAAGCCATTAGAAATAGTACTTAACATCGCCGAAAAGTTTGAATTGGATCAAGAATATAATACTCAAGTTCAAAAATTATCTTTGGGTTGGCAAAAACGATTGGAAATTCTGTCAGCAATTGTTCAGGATAAACCAATAGTTGTTTTAGATGAAATTACAAATGGACTGGATTTAGAAGCATCAGAAGTGGCATTAAAATTGCTTAAAGAATATGGGAAAAAACATATAATAATATTTGCGTCACATATATACAGCCATATAGATTATGTAAATGATGTTTGTGTATTTATTCACAAAGGAAAAGTTATGAAAATCGAAGAAAAAGTAAATAATTCCGAAGAAATATTAAAAAGTTTAATTGGTAGGACAACTAATTAAATGAATGGTAATTTAAAGTTCCAAATCATTTTTAAAATTTCTTTATTTTTTTTAACAATATTATCTAAACGTGAAAAAAATTTTGAATATTTTGTATTTAAGTACATATATTGTATCTTTTTGTATTTATATAAATCTTCCAAAGAATCTATTGAAATAAATCCTGAACCAATTTCTTCATAATATTTTGCGCCACTCCCGACAATTGGATTTGGAATATTCCTTAATATACCTGTGCGTGAGGTTCCTGCTAAGTTATAATATTTTTCATTGAAATATTTTGGATTTTTAATTATTACTATTCCGTTATTTTCATTTACATATTCTACTTTTTCCTCAAATGAATCTCCATTAATTTCGCATATGTTTAATGCGATAATATCGTCGTCAAAACAACCTGGATATAATTCTACTCCAAAGATATTATATTTCTTAGATATATATGATTTATCTTTATCTACAAGAAAAGCCACATTTATGTGGTTGTCTCTTAGATATTTACATAATTTAGGGATATTATCAATTAATGAACTTTTTGTTTTATATGAATGTATAAGAACATCTACATTCATAAATTATATATATTACACTGAACTATTAATTAATATAAAGCGGGGCCGTGGTCTAGGTGGTATGACGCCGCCCTGACACGGCGGAGGTCCTGGGTTCGACTCCCAGCGGCCCCACTATACTTCAACAATAAATTAAAACAAAGTCGTTTGAATATCACTACATAAATTATTATAATCATATAACTTCTTTAACTTTTCATATTCCTCAACCGAATTTGGGATTATTGGCCTTCCATATTTACCGCCACCACCAGGCTCGTAAATAATCATATTATTTCTTAACATATAAATTGCCTTTCCTAATTTATCATCAAATTCAGATATATCTTTTTTATATAATACATATAGTTCGTTTGTATTTTCAACTAAGTCATGATATATTTTTAAATTATTTGTTGTGTTTATTTTATAACCATAAACTAATTCAATCAGTTCTGCAAGAGGAATACAATAATAGTATGGTGGTCTTTTAGGTTTTAAATTAGTATCTTTTAAAGATAAAATTCTATCTTTAACTCCAATTTTTATATTACCACCACAAGAACATTTAAAATTTAATCGCTTTGCTTGGTCTAAAGAATACTTTTTATAACATCTATTGCAAGCAGTCATATGATATTTTCCTTCTCTCGGATTTAAACCTATATTACACAAAATTTTATTTTTTCTTATACTTTCAATTACATTTTTTGGGTCTAATTTGTTAATTTCCAATAATTGGCATTCTCTACCTAAACGATGAGGCCAATAAGAATGACAATCAGAATTTGATAAGTATGGGAAATTATGATTATATGAAATATTGTCTGCCATTTCTGAATCAGCGCTTAAACCTAATTCAATGAATCCAATATCTTGCCAATACTCACCATAACATTCTGATAATGACTTAAAATGAGAATAAATTCCAAAATAAGGAGTAAACGCGTGTGCGGGACCAAATAAAATATCATTTTCAGAACAAAATTTGGCAATTGTTTGTCCATCACATTTTAGCTTTGGCCGCCCGTCTAATTCCAAATTTCCATAGTGTTTAAATTCAGAAATTGCGTTTTTTACTTGATCCAAATCTTCAAAAATTAAAACATGATGTACTCTATTTATATCTTCTACTTCAACCGTCGGAATAAATAAAAAATCATCACTTTTTTGTGAATAATTTAAAAATTCATTTAACCATTTTTGATGTAAAATGTCTCCTGTCCCAACAACAGATAATCCTTTTAAGATAGCAAAACGCTCAATATTATCAAAATCCATGTTTTTTGAAGTGCCTCCTGAATATTTTCCGTGAATATGAAAATCGCAATAGACTTGCATTAATTAAAAGGAGACTAAGTAAAAATAATATAATACTTAAAATTAATCATGGGTGTATTTGTATGTAATTTAAAAGGAAAATTAAAAATAAAAGATAAAGAAATTATATTATTATCCGAAAATGATAAAGTATATATCTCAGAAAAAGAACCTCTTAGTGGTGAAATATTGCACAACAAAATTTATGTAAAGTTAACTCCAAAAACTGCTAAAAATTTCTTTAAGAACTATTTTAAAACTCTAGATGTTGATGAAGATGGAGCAATATACTTGTCGTTAAACAGACTTAAAGAAGAATTAGAAAAACTCTTAAATAGGCATAATATTATGACTGATGAAGGATTACGAACTTATGCTAAATTAATAGTAGGAAACGATTTGGCAAAATTAAGAAAAATTTATAGAAAATATCCGGATGTTATTTATTTAGGTGAGCCAAAAAGTTTAGTTGAAATCGAATATATGTCACCAATGGTTGCAATAAAGAAAAATAGGATAAAAATAAAAGAAAATATTCCATATATAGTATTGATTGATAACTATATTTATTTGGAATGCGTTGGTGGTGCTCGTAAATTAAAGGTAAACAAAAATATTAACAAAATAAAAAGATTTATTAAAAAGAAAGATTTTTATATAGATATTGATGATGAAGGATATTTAATCTTAAATGAGAAAAAATTTAAAAAACTAGTAGAAACGTTAAAAGAGATTAAACATACAAAAACATATTATGAAATATTCAAATCATACGACATTAAACCTTCTGGAAAGTTGTCTGAAGATGTATACAAATTGATTATGGAAATTATCAATCACGAAATATATATTCTATATCTTTATTTTGACGATTTTGCAAAAGAAATTGAGGCTCAGGAAAATAATAAAATACTTATATATACATAACAATAAACATTTATTATGGATATAAAAAATATTTTTAAAATATCTTCAGTCAAAAGTATTGTTTTATTTGTTATATTCGTCTTAGTATTGGTTTTCCTTACTATTAAAAAGCCAAAAGAAGAAATCCAATTTCACATTGGAAAAATAATAAAATATTATGATGGAGATACGTTTCTTGTATATGATAAAAATATTGACAAGAAAATAAAAGTGAGAGTTTTAGGCATTGATTATCCAGACCCAAAAGATTATCGAAGAGTCCATTTATTCAAGGAAAGATATGGTGTTGACGAGAATATCTTAAAGTTTTGTTATTATAAATATAACGAAATTTTATCTAATATCTTGACAGACGCAGAAGTTTTGATTATATTTGACGAAAAAGAAGCATTGAAAGATAAATATGGGCGTTATTTAGCCTATGTTTATGTCAATTGCGATAAAGTCAAAAGTTTAATTAAAGATGGCTTTGAAGAAAAAATAAATAAAATGTACTACAACAACAAAAAATATTGTCTATATGAAGACGTTCTTATCCTTAATGGATTAGCGAGAGAATACGATCCAACGAAGCCAAAATGTACTTTATGTAATCATTTTGAAGAACTATTTAAATATGTTTTAAATAATAACATTGGATGTCTATTTTCAGAATAAATTATAGCCCCGCCCGGATTCGAACCGGGACCACGGGATCCAAAGTCCCGCATGCTGCCAGTTACACCACGGGGCTTCCTGTAATTATTTATATTCTTTACGATATATATAAGTTTATGATTATATTAACAACATCTAGAAAACCTTCGCAAAGAACAAGAAGTTTTTGTAGAGATTTAGAAAGAACTTTACCAACACTAAAATATATCCAAAGAGGAAAATCGTCACTAACAGATATAATAAATGAGTATGGAAAACATAGAATTTTAGTATTAGATGAAATTAAAGGAAATCCTTCAAGATTTAGACTATATGTTGATGGTCTACTAAAATATCAACTTTTAATTAGAGGTGTTCAACTCCAAAGAGAAATTTTAGGTAAAAAAATTACTATTAACGCTCTTGGATCATATTCTGACAATGAATATTTAAATTTATTCTTTGGAGATAATGTTGAAGGAAATGAAGATTACATAAAAGTTTGTTACGATGGGCAAAAAGTTTATTTTGAATACGAAGGAAATAAATATCCTCCATATTTTAAAATTAGAAGGATTTTAGATAGTGAAGGAAATTTAATTTTTGGAGATTATCTTGATAGGTAGCACCTTATAGAATTTTGAGGAATAGAAATCAGATCATAGTTTCTATCGAAATATTCTCCTAATTTTATATCTTTATTTGAAAGTTCAGTATTTCCATACCAATCTTTTATTGTCAAAACCAATTTAACGACTTTAGTATCATATGCTTTAACAGGTATAGTATTTGATCCATCATAACAATAGCAAGTAAAACTTCTAATCTTATCTTCGACAACCTTTTTTAATTCAACTTGTTTTAGCAAGTATATAACGTAGTTTGCTTCTGCAGTAGTTCCGATCGCTGATTGGAGAGAAAATTTTATCGGAACCAAGAAAAATACATTGAAATCAAAATTAGAATTTGAATATGTGTTAAACAATATGTCACTTATATCGTTTGGATTAGAATCTGCACGAATATCTAAGTCATACCAATTACCATCTATATATATACCATCGCTATAATTGCTTACTTTCCCTTTCGCTATTGTTATATTAGTAATGTTATAGTATCTTTCAAAATCTTTTGATGAAAAAAAGCGTTCAATAATGTCTTTATAAGGATTTCGTATATGGTTATCATAATACGTTTCACAGTCGGTAGAATTTCCTAAATAACATCCATGTTGATTATTATTTACGGTGATATGTAATGTATCAACAAACCATTTCTTAATTAAATCTTGATCCAACATACGGGCAAACCAGAATCCAGAGTTCAGAATCAAGTATTTTAAGTGTTCTTGGAAAATATATTGATCTATGTTCTGACCATTAATATTTGTATTAATGTTTTGTGGACAATAATTATAATTAGTAATAGTAGTTCGCCCATCACCAAAATTCCATACAATTCTATTAATGATAGTTCCTTCTAATGTATCTTCATTTTTATAATAAAACATTTTACCTTCGTGAGGATCATAATAAACAAAATTTAAATTGTTAAAATCTCTTTGTATGTTAGTATCAACATTATAATAAATTAAATCATTGATTATTTTAGCCAATGCTGGGGTTGTAGCCTTATCAATTAACCACAAACACATAGAAATTCCAAAGGCTGAATTGACAACACCTTCATTAGTTGAAATTATAAAAGGTTCGTTCGGAGGCGTAGCAACAAATATTATTATAGACAACCCCAATATAAATCCTGCAAAGATGAATAAACCTTTTCTCATAAAATAATTTAGAAGAAAAAAGTATATTATAACTCACAATGCTCAATTTTTATTAATTAAGCATTAGAAATATATTAATGATTATTATAATAAGTGGTTTAAGTGGATCGGGCAAGTCAATATCATGTAAATATTTAGCGGAAAAATTTGAATATAAGTTAATCTCTGCTAGTGCATATTGTAGAAATTTAATGAAAGAAAATAATTTAGATATAATCGAATTTACAAGATTTTTAGAAAAAAATAAGAACATTGATATGGAAATAGATAATTATATAAAAAATGAAATATTAAAGTATAAAAAAGATTTGGTAGTAGAATCTAGAACAATGCCATTTTTGATAGATGAAATAAAAGACCAATTAGAAGATAAAATATTCAAAATTTTTCTCTTTTGTGATGAAGACGTTAGAATTAAACGAATTTCTGAAAGAAACAATGTTTCTTTAGAAGAATCTAAAAAAATAGTAAAATCCAGAGATTATAGCGACATAAAGAGATATTTAGAACTGTATGGCAAAGATTTTACCAATCCAAAATATTATGATTTGATTTTAAATAATACTAAAATGACTCCTGAAGAACAAAACAAAATTTTAGAAAAAATTATAAAATTATTCAATTAGAACTAAACCGGTGCGACGCGCATACGTTAAAACTTTTTTAAATATTGCTCTCAAACCCAAAACAATAATAATAGTACCAAAAAACCCATAAATTAAATAGTCTATTTTAAATATTCCAAGAGATAACAAATATCTAGCATACTCATAATAAGAAACTATTGGAATCAATAAAAATAAATATCCAATCAAACCAAAATTTATATAAGAATAATACAAAGGTATTAATAAATTCCAGATTTTACTAAACAGCATACTAAGTTGAACATAATCTTCTCCTCCAAACAAACAATAAAATATTAATAAGATATATTTATACGCCAATACAAGCGGAAATGCTAACAAACCACCAACCAATAATAATAAAATTGAAAATAAAGGGTTAAAATTAATCAAAAAACTATAAATTGAAATTGGTATTGCGCAATTTAATATATTTTCCAAAATTCTTCTAACGTATATATAAAATAAGTAATAAATTTCGTCTTTAAAGACAATAATATCAAAAATACTAACATTAAGAGATTTATATGCACAAACATTCCAT
>CAZMYQ010000020.1:0-6791 GCA_964570545.1 uncultured archaeon
ATACTTAGACAATACTTTCTTTTTAATTGATTCGTAAAGCAAATTTTGTTTGTAATATATATCTTCAAATTATTAATATTATGAATAGTTTAAAATTGTCAACAATATTTGTTATATCCTTATTTTTAATATCTCTTTCATTTGGTGGGCTTTTAGATATTTTCAAAAAACATGCAGAAATTTGGATTGTGCCTGTAAATGGTATAATTGGTGAAGATTATACCCCATCAGACTTAAAACCAATATTGGATGAAGCAAAAAACAACGGTGATGTTAAATATATAATACTAAAAATTTCTTCACCTGGTGGAAGTGCTACAGATTCCTTTGAACTTTATGAAATGTTAAAAGAATTTAGAGAACACAATCCAAATAAAAAAATAATTGCATATATATATGGTGGTGGATATTCAGGCGCATATCTTATGTCATTAGGCGCAAACAAGATAGTATGTCAACCAGCATCAGGTGTTGGCAGTATTGGTGTTATTACATCATTTTTAACATTAAAAAAACTATTTAAAAAATATGGGATTGAAAGTTATGTTTTAAGAAAACCAGAATCAAAAGCATATCCAACAATATATGATGATTTGAATGAGCAATATGTTCAGGAATTATATGGAAAAATAGTTGATGAATTTTATACAAAGTTTGCAGAAACAGTGTCAAAAGAGAGACACATATCTATAGATAAAGTAAAAAAATTAAGTGGTAAAATATATTCCTGTCAAGATGGTTTACGTTTAGGTCTTGTAGATAATTCAGAATATTACTATAAATATATTGACAACTTAAAAAAAGAATTGGAAAATAAAGGCTACTCAGTCTCTATAATAGAGAAAACAAAGAAAAAAAATCCATTTGAAGAATTATTTGGCGAAGCGTTAAGTAATTTAATAAATTCATTTGTGGAGGTGACAGTAAAATGCCTAATAAAGTATATATTTGTGGAGCAACCATATCTCATGAAGATTTAGAAGTTGGACAACTATACAAAGGAAAAATAGTAGCAAAAGTAAAACAAGGTTTTTTAGTTAGATTATCTCCAATATTAAAAGGATTATTAAAATTCATAGATTGTAAAAAAGAGCATAATATAGGAGATGAAGTAATAGTTAAAGTTATTGATGTGCGTCCAGAATTAAAAGAAATTGATTTAATTGAAGAAATTGTAGAAAATCCAGAAGAAGAGAGAATTGAGAAAGATATTGAAACTAGAAAAATTGTGCATGTAAAAGAAATGAATGAACTAGTAAAAGTTAAAGGTCAAGTTATCAACATAACAATTTCAGGCCCCACTATATTCACAATTACAGATGGGTCATCTATAATTTGGGTAAGTTGTTTAGAAGAACCAGGAATAAGGGCGTATCCCGAGGTCAATATAGGAGATTACATTGAGGTTATTGGATATACTACATATTATGCAGAAAAACCTCAAATTATGGCTTCTTATGTAAGAAAATTAAATGAAAATGAAGTAAAGGAATTAAAAGAAATCATTGAAAAAAATTTAGAAGAAATCTCTACACCAAAAGAAATTAAATTTTTAATTGAGTCAGAAACTCTAGAAAAATTAAAAGATAGGATGATAAATGCAGCAAAATTAATTAAAAAGGCAATATATACTGGAACACCAATATTAATTAGACACCATTATGATTGTGATGGTACCTGTGGAGGGTTAGCCTTAGAAATGGCAATATCTGAAATTGTTAAAGAAGTAAATCCAAATCCAGAAGCAGTTTGGCACTACATAGTAAGAAAACCAATTAAGGCGCCATACTACCATGAAGAAGATGTAGTCAAAGACATAGTATTCTCATTTGAAGATAATTTAAGATTCAATCAGAAACTACCTCTAATTATTGTTGTAGACAATGGAAGTGGAAGTGAAGATATTCCAGCATATAAAAGATTAAAAGAATTAGGTTTTGATATAATAGTTGTTGACCACCACAAACCAGATTTAATTGAAGATGGAAAATCTACTGTTGATGAATATCTATTAGAACACATAAATCCTCGTTTGTTTGGATTATCTGGAGAATTTACAGCAGGAATGTTGGCTACTGAACTGGCTATATTGGTAAATCCAAATATAAGAGAAAAAGTTTCTCATTTGCCTGCGATTGCTGGAACAGGAGATAGATCAGAACATCCAGACTATGAAAAATATTTAGAAATCGCTAAAAACAAAGGATTAGGATTAGAAGATCTCAAAAAAATAGCAGAAGTTTTTGATTATGAAGCATATTATATGAAATTTATGGCTGGTAGGGGTTTCGTTGAAAGAATACTGGGAGTTTATGATGTTAAATTTTCAAAAGAATATGCAAATAAGATTTACGAAATAGTAAAAGAGAGACAAGAAAGACAATTGAATGTTGTTTTGCCACATGTTAAAGAAGTTAACTATGGAGATTTAAAAGTAATTTATATAGATGTAGAAAAATTTGCTTACAAGTTTGAATATCCTGCGCCTGGTAAAACAGTAGGTTTAGTACATGATTATTATAAAAACAAATACAAAGGCCCAATTGTTTCAGTAGGTCATGGACCAGATTTTATAATATTAAGAGCAAATGAAAAATCTGTTGAATTAGGGTTTGACGTCATAAAATTATGTAAATTCTTAGAGGAAAAAGTACCTGATGCTGGAGTACTTGGAGGCGGTCACGAAGACGCAGGATCAATTAAATTCATAGAAGGGAGAAAAGATAAGATAATGAAATCTTTAGACGTTTATTTCAAAACTTTGATGAATATTAATAGAGATTAATCTCCCATATGAAATTTTTCTAAAACTTAAAAATAGATAGCGCAATTCTAAGTAATCCATTTATATTTGTTGGTGTCACATTTATAAATTATACCTTCTCTCATTAGTTTTTCGATGTAATCATTTATTTTAAATAGATCAGCTCCAGTCATTTCTGCAATTTGTTCAGGTGAAAACGTTCCTAAAGATCTCATGGCTTCCTCTATCTTCTTTAATTCACTTCTCTCTTTTGATGAAACTCCAGTATGAATTATATCCACGTCCATCTGTTCTCCACAAATTTCTTTAATAGATGATTCTTTTAAACTTATGGCTTTTTCTACATCTTCTACTAGAACTTTATCTCTTAAATGAATACGGGCGTGCGCTTCTGCTAATCTAATTAGGCTTGCTAATTCTCTCGCAGTTATGTGAATAACATCTTTACTTTTGCTTCTTAAAGATATGTAATATGATTTTAATCTCTGCTTTGCTTCTTCTGTTAATTTTGGATTAATCTTCTTAGCATAAGCAATATATTTTCTAAATATATCGTAATCAATTTCTGGCTCATGCTCACAAGCAAGAATTCTGTCTGCAATTAATTCGTCAATATCGCCAGGGATATCTTTAATTACAAATACTAAGTCAAATCTTGAAAGCATAGGTGGGTCTATATCTATTTGATTAATTACTTTTTCTGTTGGATCAAACCTTCCGAATTTTGGGTTTGCTGCAGCCAAAATGCTTGTTTTTGCAGGCAAACTTGCAACAATACTTGCTTTTGCTATTGAAACAGATTGTTGTTCCATTGCTTCTAATAATACTTGTTTTTCTTTTTTATCCATTTTTTCAAATTCATCGATACAACAGATTCCGCCAGAAGCTAGAACTACGGCTCCAGCTCTAACCATCCATTCGCCTTCTGTTGATTTTTCAACGGTAGCAGTTAGCCCCACTCCTGTTGAAGTTTTACCACAAACATAAAGACCAAGAGGCGAAATTTCCTTTGCTGCAACCAAAAGTTGCGATTTTGCAGTACCAGGATCTCCAATTAACAAAATATGGATATTTCCTCTTATTTTGTTTGGTCCGCTTATTTTTTCACAACCCCCAAAAAGTTGGAGAACTATAGCCTCCTTTATATGATCTAAACCATAAATTCCTGGTGCTAAAGATTCTTTAAATATTTTTAAAGGATTGCTTTTGGCTATTTCTCTTATTTTTCTTAAATCTTTTGGCGTTAAATGAATTTCTTCAACAGATTTTTTTACTTTCTCAATTGCTGTAACTTCTAAATAATATTGTGAGACATATGATTTTTTTACAGGTTTTATTTTTAAGATTCCTGTTAAAATAACCGAATCTCCAGGATTTATTGTTTTAACTAATGAATCTTCTAAAATAATTTCCAATTTTGAGTTTAAATCTTTTTGGTCTTGGAGTTCTCCTCTTTGATATTTTACCCATAAACTTTTATCTTCTCTTAACTCCATCCTACCCATTTCACAAATACATTTAAATGATTTTTCAAATTTATCATTAACTTCTATTTCTCTTGTATTTTCACATTTATCACAAACATACACAGCTTTTCTAATCTTTGCTGCTACGCTCCCCAATCCTCTGACTAATCCTTCTATTGTTACTAATTTATATAAATATTCAGGGCCTATGTTTAAAACTGAAAGTTTTGGGTAAATACTGTTATAAATTCTTATTTCAGGATAATTTATTCCGTGCTCCTCAAAAAATATTCTAGCCTCCTTAATAAATTCGGAAGGGGAATCACATATTGATTTTGCAACATCTTCTCCTTCAACAGACATAATTTCATTAATGTCTAATATAAGTTTTTCCTCTTCTAAATCCGAATAATCTTCAATGATTTGTCTAAAGTTCATAATTAATTATCCAAGTTAAGATTTATTAGAGCGTTTTCTTATATATTACATTTATTATATAAAAGAAAGAACATAAAAATAATAAGCCGGGGTGGCCGAGTGGTTAAGGCGTGGGACTCGAGATCCCATTCCCGAGAGGGAGCGTGGGTTCGAATCCCACCCCCGGCGTAAAATTTTATTTTCTTAACGTCTCCAAGATTTTGCTAATATTTATTTCAAACATAGCAACTGGATATTCTAAATCAAAATTATTAAGTACTTGTGGATGTATTTCACCAATGTGTCCAATTTCTGAGATTTTGGCACTCCTTCCTTCCAAATACCAAGGATAGTTTTCTCGTTTAATTTCATACTCAAAACATAACTTATTTAAAACATATTCTAAAACTTGCCTAATTTCTGTGTACGTTGAATTTCCATAAATCATACAACATAAGTGGAGTTCGTTTTCTAATTTTTCATTAACGACATATTCTAATTCAAATATTTTTGTTGGTTTTGGAAAATCTTTATTTTTATATAAGTATTCTAATAATTCTGGAAATAGATTTCTTCTGATGGTGTTTGCACCACACTTCAAGTGTTCTAATTTTGGCATTTTGAAATTACATAATATTTTTGATGTTTGTTTTTCTATAGTAGTTAATGAAAATGTCATTACTTCAATAAATCCTAAATTTGCTAAAGAATCTCTTATCTGATTTATTATATAATTTTCAGTTTTTTGCTTTCCAATTGTAAATATCTCTGGCAATTTAGGCTCTATTGAATTAATACCATAAGCTCTCATAACGTCTTCATACACATCTACATCGCAGTAAATATCATATCTATAAGGAGGCGCAAAAATTTTTTCGTCAGAAATTTTATAATCGAATTTTTCTAAAAGAGTTAAGGCTTCATCTTTTGATATGTTTAATCCTAAAATTTCATTACATTTGTTTAAATCAAACGAAACTTCTTTATACGAAAAGTCCATGTTGTCTTCACTATTATCATATTTAATTTTCAAAATTTCAATTTCTCCACCGTGTTCAATTAAAACCATTGCTAAACAACTTGCGAGCCAATTCATAGTTGGAAGATGTGTACCTGTAAGTTCCACCAATACTTCCTCATCACCTACTTGAACATTTCCTACGTCATTTGAGTTTATTATAGGAGGTAATGACAAAATTTTTCCATCTGAATCTTTAAATATTGGTGTTTCCTCGCTTTTAATTAAATGTTTATATTCAATACCTTTTGGATGCTTTTCAATAATTTCATTTCCAGTCATTATTTCTTCAAATCCTAATGGTGCAAATTTTATATTCTCTAATTTATCAGTAGTATATATTAAAGGATATTTCAATAATTTATTTCTATATATCCCTATGGATGCTTTTCTTCTATTTCGCCCAATTGTTTGATGGAATTTTTCTTGTAAATATATTAATTCTTCTAAAAGATCTTCATCAATTTTAATATTCTTACAAATAAATCCTAAAATGTAAGGCCTATATTTGGGCGGTTTTGCTATAATATATTTGTCAGAAATCTTTGCTTTTAATTCTCTTTTTTCTAAACCATAATATGATTTTAATAGTCTAATAACTCCTGTGGTTGAATATAAATCTGGACGCTCAGTCCCAACGTCAAATAAAATATAATCTCCATCTTCACCATCATACTCTAAACCCAATTCAAATAATACATCTATAAGTTCTTCTTTGGATTTATTTATAACTTCTTGTACTTTTTTTAAATTAACTCTTGCAACTACCATTAGTAAATTAAATAAAGATAAATAATATTATGGTTTTCTTCTCTTGATTTTTTGCTTTCGTTATTCATTCTGTAAATTAGAGTTTATTCTTAAGTCAAAAACAAACTCTTTAATAGTTTTAGCATAAGAACTTAATCTTTTAATGTTTTCTATTTTTCCATATTTCTCAAGACTATTTTTAAAGTTATCAAAATCATTGAGATCTAAAAATTTATATATGTGTATTATTCCGCCATCTTTGATATATTTTAATGCTACGTCTAAAAACTTTTCACTTTCCCATGGTAAAGGCATAAGAATTCTATCAAATTTACCGTCCCATTTGAACTCCCTAACATCACCTAATACCGGAATA
>CAZMYQ010000021.1:0-6654 GCA_964570545.1 uncultured archaeon
AGTATTGATTAGTGAAGAAGAATTAATAAAAAGTATTCAAATTATTAGAAATTCAAGAGAAAAAAGATTTAACTTTCTTGAAATATTAGAACAATTAGAAGAAGATCAACCTGTAGAACGAGAAATTATAGTATTTGAAAAAGAAAATTTTGAAGAATATGTTGGACAAGTGGAAAGATTGATATATGACTGTTCATTAGATGAATTATGTAAAAAATATAATCTTGATATAATAAAAACATTTTTAGCCTTGCTATTTCTTGCAGCAGAAAATAAAGTGGATATTTATGAATCAGATGGGAAGATATATATTAAAAAATTATCCCAACCAAGTTAAAATTCTAAAATAGTTTTCATTTCCTGCAGAATCAATACATCTAATATTTAGATAATCAAATTGATTAATCTTCGGAATATTAATCTCTAATCTCATTGAACCCGAAAATTCGTTTTTATATTTATAATTATCAAAATAAACTATGCACTTTTTCGGGACAGTATTAAAAGATACTATTAATTTTCCATTATTGTAATTGTAGTTTTTAATTTTAAGGCCATTTACATATCTTTTAATCTCATCGGACCATATACTAACACCATCAATTAAGCATTTTACTCTAAATTTATGATATCCTTCACTTATGTTAGAAAAACTTGCTTCACACCCATAATTTGAATCGCACCGTTCAATGGTTTTAATATTTTTTTCATCTAAGTATATATAGCATTTAGATGTAAATTCTGGATGGATTCTAATAGTGGTAGAAAGTATTCCCGTGGTAATATCTACATGTAACTTTCCAGATATGTGTTTAATATTAATTTCCTTCGAAACTTTGTTTTTTAATCTATCTACACATGTTATCAAATATTTATTTTCTTTATGTATTAAAGGCAAAGTTTTTTCAAATTTTTGCTCAAATTCGCTTAACTTTTTATTATTATCTTTGTCTATTATTTTACATTTCGGATCAACCATATTTAGTACAATAATTTTAAATTTTAATTCATTTTTATCAGTAGCCTTGACTGTCGGCTGTATTATTCTTATCTCTGGAGTTCCTAATTTTCCTTTTTTTAATAATATTTGTTTCTCCAATTTTTTATATTTTATAAAAATAAAAGAATCTTTGTAAATATATTCAGTAAAGTTTGGAATTTTAATTATAAAAGTAAATTCCCCATTTTCATATTTGAAATCCTTGAGAATTTTTTTATCCATGAGTTTTCCTAAGTTTTTATCTTCGATTCTGACTTCAAACTTGTTTAAATCGTATTGGTAAGATGAATCTAATGGTGTAAGAACAATTTTTACATATCCATTTGGAAGCCATTCCGCTTCGCCAAAAAAATCATATTGAAGGTTTAATTCTGAAACTTTGGAGTTAATATTTGCGTCATTCTCATCTTCAGAATTAAATATGTTTAATTTTATTCCTGTAAAATTAACAAATATAGTAACAACTACTGTAATAAATATCATAAATAAAAAATTTGAAATAATGTTGATTGAGATTTCTTCATTAAGTTTTATATATTTACTCTAAAATATGAGGATACTTTCTCAGCATATATCCAAACAAAATCGGAAATACGATGTCTCCGATTAATATTGATAATATTACAGAAGAATATAATGATGGATATGGTAGTAAAACTTGGCTTGCTATAATAACTCCCATCTCTCCACGAGACCACATAGATACTCCAAACAAAAATCCTTGCTCTAACGAAAATCGTTTTGTAACTATTGCATATAATATTCCACCCAATACAGGCCCTAAAGATGAAATAATAAATATCAAAGTAAAAACAAACGGATCGTTTGTTATAGATTGTAGTTCAAATTTTGCACCCACACTTATAAAGAAAAATGGAGTTAAGAAATACAAAGATAAATATTCAATTATCTTTAAATATTCATCATATTTTCCATCATCTCTCAACAAATTGTTAACTATAATCCCTCCAAAGAATGCGCCCAAAGCAGCGCTTATATTGAATGTTTGAAATATTCCTGCTATTAAGAGACATATCATAATACATATCATAAAAATTGCGTGTGAAGAAATTTTTAATTTTTCGAGTATCTTTGGCAATACAACATATAAAACTGAAAATAATAACAACACTACACAATAATTCATCAACTTCAATTTTTCAATTATTGTTAATCCTGAAATACTTTTTAAATTTAAATCTTTAAAGGCTGTAGTTACAGTTAAGAAAATAACTTCAAATATATCATCGGCAATTGATGCTGTAAACATTATATTTCCAAGCTTTGTTTTTATAGCGTTGAATTCCATTAGAATTGCTGATTTGGCACCTTTTGCAGTGACTGCTAGAGCGGCACCTAGACCGATAGAAACTATCCAATCAAATCCTAAAAATATTCCAACTAAAAATCCAGATACGAACGTCAAAATTACAGAAAAACTCATTGCGGCGATAGCATCTTTAGAAGAAGACAATAATTCTTTCAAATCTACTTCCATACCAACCAAAAATAACAAAAATATTACTCCAAGATTACTAATAAATTCAAAAGAATTTTTATGAACGTTCCATATTTCTCCTATTATAGAATTGGTAGATATCAAAATACTTAATATTATTCCTAAAAGTATATATCCGACAATACGAGGGACTTTTATTCTATGAAAAAATTCACCCATAATTGCTGCCAATAAAAGAATTAAACTAAAAACAACAACCAATTATTTTTTAAAGTTTCTATAATTAAAGTTAAAATTCCTACAGATACGCTCATTAATAGTTTTTAGAATAAAAATAAATATTAATGAGTTAATGAGATTTTTTCTTAACAACTAAAGATACTCCATCAATATCGACAACTTCAACTTCATCTCCGACGTTCAATTCTTCATCACATTTCAATTTCCATTCATCACCTTCAATAGATGTGTAATATAGCCTATCTTTGTTTTTTCGTTCAACTTTTACTATTTTTCCGATCAAAGAATATGGATATACTTCTGCAGATTTTAAACTTTTAGATTTTATATCAATGTACTTTAACATTATTGTGGAGATTATCATAGTTAATATTGAAACAAATGCAGAAATAATTTCATTTCCGAAAATTACGTAAGATATATCATAAAATATTAACCCAATTCCAATAGGCAAAAGTAAAACATCTCCTGCAAATAAATCAAAAATTATAATAAAAATACCTATAATAGAATAAGGAAAATAAGGCATTAAAAATCACCTCATAAAGATATATCAAACTTATTATCGCCATCTTTTTTGTTATTTGATGTGGCTTTTATAGTTTCTTTAACTAAACTAATTAATTCTTGGCTTTCATATGGTACAATTAAATTACCAGATTTTGCTAATTCTGGCAATTTCATAATGTATTGTAATGCTAAGTATTTATTATCTGCCTCTTTTAATGCGTTTATAACTAATCTAATTGCTTCTGCTTCACCTTGAGCTCTCAATATTTTTGCTTCTTTATCTGCTTCTGCTTGTAAAATCTTTGCTTGTTTTTGACCTTCTGCTCTAATAATTTGTGAATCTCTAACTCCTTCCGCTTCTCTAACTGCTGATTCTTTTTTACCCTCCGCCAATAAAATCATAGCTCTTTTTTCTCTTTCTGCCTTCATTTGTTTTGCCATCGCTTCTTGGATTTCTCTTGGTGGATCTATTCTTTGGATTTCAACACGTGTAATTTTGACTCCCCATTTATCTGTAATTTTATCTAATTCGTCTCTCAATTTTGCGTTTATGTAATCTCTTCCACTTAAAGTTTCGTCCAATTCCATTTCACCAATTATTGCTCTTAAGTTTGTTTGTGCTAACTTTATAACTGCTGCTAAATAGTTAGAAACATTATATCGAGCCTTTATTGGATCAACTACTTGTAAATATACAACTGCATCTACTACGACTACTACATTATCTTTACAAATAACTTCTTGTGGAGGTACATCATAAGGATGTTCTCTTAAATCCATGATATGACATGATTCTATGAATGGCCAAATCCAGTGTATTCCAGGTTCTATTACTCTGTTAAATCGCCCAAATCTTTCTACAATTCCTACCGTACCTTGTCTAATTACTTTTATCCCATTTAGAACTACAGCACCAATAACTATAACAAAAAATAGCCAACCGCCCAACATAATGATAATATCATTTTTATAATATATTTTAGTTATAAGCAGTTTTATATATATTTTAGGAAATAATATAATGGATACAAAATCTAAAATTTTTGACTATCAATATTTATTAGATAGAGCATACAAGTTACTGCCAGAAAAAACCAAAAAAGATGAGAGATGGGAACCTCCAAAATTTGAATGTGAAATAATAGGAAGAAAGCAAACAGTTATAAAGAACTTTGGGCAAGTAGCAAAACAATTAAGAAGAGATATAAAACAACTAAGCAAGTTTATGTCACAAGAATTAGGTGTTCCTTGTAATTTGGAGAAAGATAAACTAAAAATTAAAGGGCGATTTTCAGAAATACAAATAAATAGAATTCTTATGAGATACATAAAGCTATATGTAATATGTCCAATTTGTGGAAAACCAGATACAAAAATAACAACTCTTCGTGGACACAAAATATTAAAATGTGAGGCATGTGGTGCTATTTCTCCACTACCTCAATGATATGATATTTTATCCTTTTTTACAACAATCCACGATTGGGCTGAATTTAATATCTTATCTTTCCAATATAATAAAAAGCATTTTAGCATATAATATTCAAATAAAGGCATAAATGAAATTAAAACGAAAATTCTTTCTAACATATTGTGTTTTGCAAAATCGTAATATTTGAAATATATATAACAAGCACCAAACATAGATAATAATCCAGCAATATATAAGCTAAAGATAACTAAAAGAGAGTTTATTAATAAAATCTTGAATATTATTAGATACATTGTGACTAACCACAACATAGGAATGACAACTATTGAATGGAATGCATACAATAATAAAAAGAAATAATATGGCGTAAATCTTATTCTTTCAAATAAAATTTGCATCCCTCCATATATCCATCTTGTTAATTGTTTATTTACTTGTGAAATTGATGTTGGTTGGACTACATATACAAAATTATTTGGGTCGAAGTATATTCTATATCCTTTTTCATATGCGTCTTGAGAAAACTTAATGTCTTCTCCTAAGCAGTTCTCATCAAATAAAACATCTTTAAAAACTTTTCTTTTAACTGCAAATCCCGTTCCAGGTGTGGTCGCACTTCCAAAAATATTTAACACTGGAGCAAATAAAACGTGTAGTTCTGCATAGATTGAAGCAAAATATGATAATAGTGATTTATTTCTAGTTTCTGTTTTATACATAACAGAACAAATATCATATCCTTGTTCTAATACGCTCAAAATTTTTTCAAAATAGTCCTTTGGAACTTTGGAGTCAGCATCTAAGCAAACAACTACTTCTTCATCTTGAAGAGCATATTTAATACCATAGTTTAAATTTCCTGCTTTAAAACCTTTTCTTTTTGGTTCTCTATCTACAAAATATACATTTTTATATTTATCTGCCAATGATTTTAACTTTTTTATCAATTCTGGATTGTCACAATCACTTAGTATATAAATATTAATATATTCATTAGGATAGTTTGAGTTTAATACTGACATTACTCCTTCAGTACAATCATCATTGTATGTTGGAATTAAAACAGCAACTTTATAATATCTCGTTAATGGTTTATATTTTAAACCAGGATAAAATAATGCTCCTAAATATATTATATTTACAAATATTGAATAAAATATTAGCCAAGCCGATAAGATATATGCTAAGATTAATATAATATCCATTAGATTTTAGTATTTTTGTCAATATATATTACTGATACAGTATAGATAAATCTTTGTTTTTGTACGTTTCTATCTCAGAAGTTAAATTTTTACATAATTTATCAACAATCTTATCAAAGTATTCTAATAAATATGGTTCTTGAGATATCCCTCTAAATATGATATCTTCTATTTGTTCTTCTATATCTTTTGAAAGCATTTCAAAGTACTTTAAGTTTCTAAATATAATTTCTTTGTCATATTCATAATATCTCTTCAAATTGTATAAAAATCTTGGTACGTATGTGTTACCTTCTATGTCGCATTCTTCATATAGCAAACTATCTACATATACTACGAGACAGAATTCATATATTATATCTAATAAATTTTCGTTTTCTAAATAAATAAATAATTTTTCGTCATATATTCTATCAAATATTTTTGAGCATACGCGCTCAAAGAATTTGTTACCATCATTTTTGATTTTTTCAGACAACTTATGTAATTTATAGATTAAGTAAGTACATATACCAATTTTTAAGCATCCTATATCTTTCTTTTTTCTATATGTCAGTTTTCCATTTCTATCGTATTCTGTTAAGATACTTAACATAGCATTGAATAAATCTGGGCTATTATATATAATTAGATGTTCTACAATGTCCTTCACATCTGAATTATTTTTTGATGATTGTATCTTTAATTTCTTTAATTCTGATAGATTTTTTAACTTATTATTTTCCAAAGTTTCAAAAAACTTTTTCTTAAATTTTTCAAAAAAATATTTTCTTTTGCTATCATCCATAAATTATGCAAAATATTACAT
>CAZMYQ010000022.1:0-6598 GCA_964570545.1 uncultured archaeon
TAAAAAATATAAAATATATTATAAATTTGTTTATTCTCTATTTGTTAATGCTTTCAGCAATTTTATCATATTTTGTTGGAATCTTGTTTTTATTTTTAATTTTTAAGATTATACTTAGAAATAAATTATTTATTACTTTTATGTTATCTACTCTATCGTCTTTAGAAAAATTAGAAAAATATTCTATATTTGATAACTTGCGCCTTTTTGCCATTGTTGTTGCAGGTTTTATCTTTTACTTTGTATCTATTAATTTCTTTAGTTTTAGAAATATTATTTTAACTTTTATATACACTGTAATGTTTTTTGCTTTTTTATTTGTAAGTTTTAAAGTATTTATTACAAGATATAACATGGCTAAATATGAGTCTGTTACTTTGAAAGAAATATCTAAATTGAATGAAGATTTTGAAGATCCAGAAAATTAGTTGATTAAATATCTCTTTATACAAGTTTTAATTCAATTATATTTGCTTTTAAACCTAAATTATCTGCTATATCCAATATTTTATCTGTATCTCTAAATGTTTCTTTGACTAAAAATACTATACCATCATAGCCACCTGCTCCTGGACATTTTCCACAAATAACATTCTTTAATTTGCACACTTCATCTATAAAAGGAGTTATTATATTCGGTTCGATTGGATCAAAAGAATCTACATACTTTGAAATCTCATTTTGCATTTTTTTGTACAATTCTCTGCTTTTATTCGTATATTTTAAAACAGATTCAAATTCTCTATTTTTTAGGGCATTTATTGCCAAATCATCGTAATATGCTATCTCATCAACTAATCTTCTGTTTGTTTTTGGGTCTTTTTCTTTCCATATTTTATATGCTTTAACGTTAGATATGGTAGATGTACATTTATTTTTAATATTTAAATATATAACGTCTATTCCATCGGGAACATCAAATGGTTGAATATAATTTGGCATTCTATATATAATAGTTCGTCCCCAAGTTGCTGTGGCTATGTCATATCCACTACCTATTTTACCAGAGTATTTTAAATACGCTGTGCAACTTAATTCAAACACTAATTCTTTATTTTCTACATTATTCGCTTTTAATATTGATTCTACAATACCGGTAACGACGGCAGATGAACTACCCAATCCTGTTTTTTCATCAAAACTTTCTCCAAAAATATGTGATGTTTCTAGATATATTTCTACAGGTTTATATTCAATATTTGAATTTACTATATAGTTTTTTGCTTCTCTATATGCTATTTCTAATAAAGAATTTCCTTGTTCTATATCGCAGAATTCTCCTATATATGAACCATTATGGTACGAAATTATTTTTTCATCCCCGTATTTAAATTCAAATTTTGCACCTTCATTATTTTTTCCGTAAACTCCTAAACTTAACCCTTTTTTACCTTCCAATAGAATATATCCACCATAGAGCAAAATTTTTCCTGGTTTGATGATTTTATTCATTAAGTATTTTATACTACAATAAATAATACCACTTCAAAATATTTTTATGGAACGTGTAAAAGTAAAGGCTCCTTCCAATATAGCTATAATAAAATATTGGGGAAAACTTGATAAAAAATACAACATTCCAACAAAAAGTTCTTTATCTATTACTGTTAAAGATCTTTACACTATAACAGAACTTGAAGTTGAAGAAGGAAATATGGATATCCAATTTTATTTAAATGGAGAACTTAAAGATGACGCAAAAATAAATAGATTCTTCAACCTTATGGGTGAATTAATTCCTGAAATTAAGAATTACAATTATTACATCAACACAAAGAATAATTTCCCTACTGCAGCAGGATTTGCATCTTCTGCTAGTGGGTTTGCAGCATTAGTATTTGCTTTAGCAGAAATATTTAAAAAACTTAACGAAGATCTTTACAAAGATAAATTTTCAGATGAAATAAAACTATCATCTTATGCAAGAATTGGAAGCGGATCATCTTCCAGAAGTATTCCATCTAAAGGCGGATACGTTCTATGGAAACGTCCAAGCAAAGTAGAATTTCTAATGGATCCAATATATAGCAGTTATTCTTTTTCTATATTTCCTCCAAATCATTGGACAGAATTAAAAATAATCTATGTTATGTTAGAAACTAAGGAAAAAAAGGTTAAAAGTACCAAAGGTATGATTTCTACTACAGAAACCAATCCTTTGTTGTTTGAATGGTCAGAATATGAAGAAAATGTTTTACTTCCAGAACTTATTGAATCTATAGAAAATAAAGATTTCGGAAAATTTGCTGAAATTACTATGCGGGCATCTGATGGATTGCATTCTATGATGATGATGACATACCCTCGAATAGTATATTTAAATGATAAATCTCATGAAATAATTGATTGGGTTATTGAAACCAATAAGGACGAGACTAAAGTAGCATATACTTTTGATGCTGGTCCTAGTCCCGTATTGTTTACATTGGAAAAATATTTGCCTGAAATTGAAGATTATTTAAAAGAAAATGGATTAAGATATATTATAACATCTCCTGGAAAAGGTCCGGAAGTTTTAAAATAATTAGCGGGCCCGGTGGGATTTGAACCCACGACCTTCCGCTTAGGAGGCGGACGCTCTATCCAAGCTGAGCTACGGGCCCATTAAAAAATATTTAATCAATAAATTTCATGTGAGGTTTTTTAATTCTATATGTCTTTGCTACATCTTCAGCGCATTCTACTCCGCCCAAAATCATCCTAATGCAACAGTATCTTTTCAAATTTAGTTCTTTTATTGCTTCTTCTGGAGATTTTCCTTCTGATAATAATTTTTTATATTTTTTCCATATCTTTCCACCAATTGGTGCTCCACATGTAAAACATCTTACAGGAATATACATTAAAATATAATTTGATAGTATATATTAATTTTGACAACTAAATTAAAATATATTTTCTTAGCCAAAATTACTTTATGAGATTTTTTGCTTTAATTTTATGCTTTGTTCTGCTCTCTTCATTAGCATTCTCTGATGGAGCAATATTGCCAGTAATAGTAAAACCAAAAGTAAATTTATTAAAAAATGTTGAAGGTTATTGGTATCAATATGCTATATTAGATTATGATTGGAATAGCAAAGAAGAGCATTTAGTCATAGGTTTTATGATTCCAATTAGAAATTGTTTCTCTGAATATGATGCCTTTTGGCTCAAATATAAATATCGTTTATGGTATAAAATTTACGATTTAAATTTTAATGATGAAAGTTATTGTAAAAAATTCTTAGATAATAATTATTTATGGATTATACCAATTTGTGGAAAAGACATAGATATAGATGCAATAACTGTTCTTCCTCCTGAAAAATCTGGCGTTTACAAAAATATAAAAGAATTTAAATCTATATATCCATACCTAGCTACATTATATTATAATTTACTCTTAGGAGCAAGTTTATCTATACATAACTTACTTTTCTCCCCGATAGGCGCAGCATCTAGTGGCGGATACCAAACCATAAAAAAAGTAGAGAAATATGGTTTAGAGATTGAACTAATAAAAGTTACTGACAAAAATAAATTTTCAGAATTCTTAAAGAAATATAAATATCCTGAAAATGTCTTAGAAGAAATTAAAAAATACAATTGTAATTTTGTCATAGCAAAATTCCATGGGAAGCAAATCCCCTATGTAAATACGAGATCTGGTGGAGCAATTTTTGTTCCTGGAATATACATAAAATTTAAAACAGACAAACCTTGGTTTCCAACAAAACTAACAAAACTTATGGGTGTAGACAAAATTTACATTTATACCAATAATTTGTCACCAGAAAATGTAAATTATAATTTCAACTATTTCGTAGATTACCACCTCAATGAATATGATGGTAAGTCACTAATCGATGTTAAAGCAAATACTTTATTAACGGTAAAAACAGGAGAAGATATAACATTTGAACAGAATAATTTTACATTCGAACGTAGTATTTTGAACTTAAAATTATTTATATTAAAGACAATTCCTAATTTGTTCATTTTACTCGGTTTAATTTTAATAATATTAACTGCAATGAAATTGTATGTGATTGATAAAAGATTCTTTTTAATGTATATGGCAACATTCTGTCTACCAATTTTACTTATCATATCGATATATGCGTTTATGTTTGTATTGGGTGTATTATTTAGTATATTCAATGTTTATCCATACTATGGAAATCTTTTGTATAATTTAATAACAGTAATCTTTGGAGCGATGCTTTATGCTTCTTTTGGTTTGATAATTGTGGGAAGTTTACTTGATCTTGGAGCCAAAGTAAAAGTAATTTCGCATATAGTGGAAAATTTCTTAAATAATAAAAACAATAAATATGTCTTGTTAGATGCGATTTATTTAATATTACTTGTAATCCCTATTTTAGTTGGGGTATTCGTTTATTTATTTTTCTAAAATTTATTTTTAAATTATCGCTTAAATAAACATTTAAAGATACTAATTTATGCTAAACTTATCAAAAGTTTTTAACATACTAACTGGAAAAACTGCTGGATCTGTAGATAAAGCAATTAAAGAACTAAGAAAAGAATTGCTTGGCGCAGATATTGATGAAGAAATTGTTTCAAATTTAATTAAAAGGATTAAGGAAAGAATAAACAAAGAAAAGGTTCAAGGATTTACAGAAAAAGATATTGCAAGAAAAATTATATTTGAAGAATTAAAGGAAATATTTGGAGAAGAAAAAGAATTTAATCCAATAAAATTCAAAAAGATTCTTTTGGTTGGTCTTTATGGTGCTGGTAAAACAACAAGTGCTGCAAAGTTAGGCTGGTATTTAAAATCAAAAGGTTTTGATCCTGTTTTAATTGAAGCAGATACGTTTAGAAAGGGAAGTTATGAACAGGCTAAACAACTTTGTGAAAGGGCAGGAATAAAGTTCTATGGAAATCCAAATGAATCTGATCCAATAAAAATAATTGAAGAAGGACTAAAGATTGAAGGTACTAATTATATAGTAGATACAGCAGGACGGGATGGTTTAAAAGAAGAATTAATCCAAGAAATAAATAAAATTTATGATTTCTTAAAACCAGATTTAACATTGTTAGTTATTCCTTCTGATATCTCGACAAGAGTTGCTGCCCAATTTGTTGATAAATTTAAGTTTGATGGTGTTATAATTACAAAAATGGATGGTGTTGGAAAAGGAGGAGCCATATTAACGATTTTAAAGAAAAAATCAGTACCTGTTTATTTTATAGGTGCTGGTGAAAAAATATATCAATTTGTACCATTTTCTACTAAAGAATATGTTGCTAATTTGTTTGGTTTGCCTGACTTTGAAAGTTTGATAAAAAAAATTGAAATAGCAAAATCAGCCATGGAAGAAATTGATACTAATAAATATACTTTAGAGGAGTTTATAAAGACAATAAAATCTTCTGAAGTAGGGTTAGATTTGATGGGATCAGACATGTTAAATATGTTTAAAGGAATGTTTGGGCTTTCTAAGTTCGATATTGATCAAGATGATTTACAAATGATTTATCAACAAAACAAGAAGAAATTTATAGCAATATATAATTCAATGACTAATCAAGAAAGAAAGAATCCTGAAATTGTATTAAAAGAAAAATCAAGAATAACTAGAATTGCTAAAGGATCTGGAACGACAGAAGATGATGTTAAATTATTTATAAACCAATATTTAATTACTAAGAAACTTGTTGAAAATAGGCCTAGAAATATGTTTGATATGTTGAAGCGATTAAAAGGATTTAAAGATTTTAGAGGTTTTGGTGGTTTTGGCGGATTTAGATTTTAATCTTTTTTGTTTCTTTTAGTTGGTTTTTTATTTTCTTCTTTGGATTTTTCGGATTTTTCACTTTCTTCTTTCTTTTCGCTTTCGTTGTTTATTGTTAGTTTTAATTGTTTTAATTCGCTTTTGAATATTGGGAATAATCCTAATAAAATTTCTAAATTTGAAGGTTTTAACTTGTTATATTCTACTTCTAATTCAACAACCTCTTTTTTGAATTTTGGTTTTGGCAAATCCACATTTTCAACGACCTTTGTAAAAATTTCCTTGACGCAATTTTTTGATATTTCATTTATCTTTTCTATCTTTACTGTTAATATTTTATCACAAAATGGATGGTTTAAATCTACATATACAACATTTCCTGTTTTGTGTTTTACTATACCATATTGTCCATTTATTGGAATTATATCTCCGATGTTAATATTCTTTGCCTCTTTTCCAACTCTTACGACAACAACTTTATTTTCATCGTATTCTCCAAATAAAATCCATCCTGGAATTTCATATTCTTTTCCTTCTTTTAATTCCTCTTCTTCAGAATCTAAAATGTATGCTAACACAGGATCTAAACTTTCTAATTTACCATCTTTTGACTCTAATACCAATCCTTTGTAAGGGTATTTGAAATCTACTTCATTGTTTTTATATTTTAAAGAATAAGAAATATCTTTAACTTTGCTAATTCCTGATTCTATGTTTTTTGTTAATATTCCACAAGATGCGTTTAAATTAACTAAATAGGTTTGAACAGCATCCATTAAATTATTTGATTAAAATATATATAAATTGTGGAAAATTAACATAGTGAAATTTAATGAATTTATATATTTTTG
>CAZMYQ010000023.1:0-6558 GCA_964570545.1 uncultured archaeon
GAACAAAATATTGAACTTTTAGTATTGTCTGAACTAAGATCAATTATTGGGAATATAAACGCAGAAGAGGTTGTTAGTAATATTGAGCAGATAAATTATGCTTTAAATAATGCTGTTAAAAAGTTTGAAAACGAATGGGGAGTAGATATAATATCTGTTCAAATAAAAGATGTTGCATTTCCACCTGAAGTTATGGATGCTATGCACAAAAGAAAAGCAGCGGAAGAAAAGAAATTGGCTAGAGAAAAAGAAATAGAAGCGTTGAAGATGGAATTAGACGCAATTAGAGAAGCAGCAAACAAAATGGATAATAAGGCGTTACTATATTATTATATCAAGGCTTTAGAAAAGTTGGGAGCATCCCAATCAACAAAGTTTGTGTTGCCTTTAGAATTATCTTCATTTGCTGCGTTTTTTGCTCAATCTATAGGTAAACGAAAGGAAGATATTGAAAGCGAAATAAAACATATATGGCCAATATTGGAAGAAAAGTTAAGTAAATATACTGATGAAAAAGGAAATGTTGATTTATCTAAAGTAAATATCAACGAGTTAGAGAAAGAGATTGAAGATGTAAAGCAAAACTTGTCAGATAATACTATTAATAATACTTCTGTTAATAATATAGAATCAAAAGAAAATAAACAAAACAGCGTTTCAGATGACTTATTAGACGATCTATTAACAGATAAAAAATAATTAATACTATTTATTAATTTTTTCTAATGGATAAAAAAGATAAATACTTATCTGCGATATGTTTAATTTTATCAATTATTCTTAGTTTATTTGGATTGTTGTTTATATTATCTAAATTACTAAGTTTATTATGATTAACATAGGATTAATAAAGTATGGCGAAGGACACTTATTTGATAATTCGCCAAAAGATGCGCCTGAAAAACTTTGGAATTATTTTAATACTTTATATTTTTACTGTAAAGAATACGATTTTTATATTGAAGAGCAGATTAGTGTTAAAGAATATACTAATCCAAAACATATAGATTCATGGCCGTACATATTGATTGGAGGAGATCATTCTATAACATACTATTCTGTTAAAAGATTTTCTAAAGACATATATTATTTATCTTTAGACGCTCATTTTGATTGTTTAAATGAAGAGTTTCATCACGGTAGTTTTAATTATTATTTAATGAAAGAAGGATATACGCCACATTTTTTTGGTGTGCGAGCATACGATAAAAAAGAATATGAATTATGTAAAAACTTAATTGTTGATCCATATAGCATAAAAAATAAAAAATTATACTTGTCAGTAGATATAGATATTACAAACATATTCAATTTAACTTGGGAACCGTATGGGATACGATACGAAGAATTGGATAAAATCGTCAGATATCTCATACAAAATAATGAAATTATTGGTATAGATATAGTTGAAAGCACGCCAAAGTTTTATGAAACAATAATATGTTCAGCGCATTTGTTAAGAACGATAATTTGCGAACTAATCAAGAAATCAAAAAAATATATATAATCCTTAAATTATTTTAATGGATGTTGAAAATATATTAAAATTTGTTAATAAAAAACCGACTTGTGAACTTCTTACTGAAGAAAGGTTAAAACAAATTGTAGAATCTGGCGAAAAATTAAAGCACTACATAGGTTTTGAAATCTCAGGTTTTTTGCACATTGGGACAGGAATATATTCTACAACTAAAATTGTAGATTTTCAAAAAGCAGGAATAGAAACAACCATATTTTTGGCGGATTGGCACTCATGGTTAAATAATAAACTTGGCGGAGATTTAGACTTAATAAAAAAAGTTGCTGTAACTTATTACAAAGAATCATTTAAAAAATGCGTTGAAGCATTAGGTGGGGATCCTGATAAAATTAATTTTGTTTTAGGGTCTGAACTATATGATGAATTAGGAAACGATTATTGGAAATACTTTATGAAATGTTGTATTGAAACACCATTGTCGAGAATTAAAAAATCTATTACAATAGCAGGAAGAAAAGAAGGTGAAAGCGTTAAGTTTGCTACTTTAGTATATGTTCCACTACAAGTTGCAGATATATATGGCTTAAATGTAAATGTAGCACATGGTGGATTAGATCAAAGAAAAGCCCATGTTATTGCAAAAGATTATGGTGAAAAAATTGGTGGTTATGTCCCTGTTGCAGTACACCACAAGTTACAAACAGGTCTTCATATTACTCTTGAAATTAGAGAAAAAATGTTAAATTCATCAAGAGAAGAATTTGAAAATGCTGTTATGGATATAAAAATGTCTAAATCAAAGCCAGATACATGTATTTTCTTACACGATTCCCCAGAAGATATAAAACGTAAATTTAGAAAGGCATTTTGTCCACATGGTGAGATTGAATTAAATCCTGTTTGGGAAATGGTTGAGTGGTTAATATTCAGAGACGAAAATGTTGAATTTACAATAGTTAATGAAAAAACTGGAGAAGAAAAAACTTATACTTCTTATGAAGAAATTAAAAACGACTGGATAAATAAGAAGATACATCCTCTTGATCTCAAGAACGCAGTCGCAGAATGGTTAATAAGAACTCTAGAACCTATACGTAAGTTTTATGAAGGTTCTGGAAAGAAATATTTAGAGGAAATGAATAATATAATGATAACAAGATGATTTTGAATTTAATATTTTTGTATTATTCTTTTTAAAATATATTAAAATTTATTTAAAGATTATTATAGGCTCTTATGGAGAATATTTTCTTAAGACTTGCTAATATATCATAATATTTTATTGAATAACCAACATTAATTTGACACGTAGGTGATTTAATGAAATACTATTCAAAATCACCGCCACTGGAAGCAAAATTTAAAGAAAAAATTTGCGATTTCGTGGTAATAGAACATATAAAAAATTTAAAAATATCAAAAACAAATAAATATGAACATACATTATATAAGTTAGTAAAAATAAATGCGGATACATATTCCGTATTGAAAAAAATAAAAGAACTACTAAGAATTTCGTATCTTAGAATTGGAATAGCAGGAATTAAAGACAAAAAAGGCGTTACTTCTCAATATATTACAATTTGGCGCTGTGAAGAAGATATTTTAAAAACATCTTATTTTACATTATATAAAATAGGTTATTCAAGAACTAAGATTAAGCCAAACAATATAGATAAAAATGAATTTATAATAACACTTAGAGAAATAAAAAATATAAATTCATTTTATTCAATATGTGAAGAATTAAATGGAATATTTCCAAACTATTACGGGATTCAAAGATTTGGTAATAGATTTATTAACCACGTTATTGGGAGGTTGCTGTTAGAAGGAAAACTAAAAGATGCTATTCAAGTTATGTTATGCCATATTGAAGATTGGGAAGATGAAGAAATAAAAGAAGGCAGAAAATTATGTTCTGAAGGAAAATATAGAGAAGCTTTAAAAATTTTTCCAAAATATATGAAATTAGAAAGAATGTTATGCGATATGTTAATAAAAAAAGAATCTCCTGAAAATATAATACGAAAAATTCCAATACAATTTGTTTCCATATTTCCTAAAGCATATCAAAGTTTTCTATTCAATCGTTTAGTTGAGAAAACCATGACGCCAAAAAGAGGTGTTTTATTCGGATACAAAGTAAAAATACCAAAAGACGTTTATGAAGAAGCAAATGAAATATTGAAGGAAGAAAATATAAATTTAAAATTCTTTAAAAGTAAATATCCAAAATTAAGTTGTCCAGGAGATTATAGACGTACAATGGCAAAATATGAAGACTTTAATTATAAACTATTTGAAAATAACCTAATTTTGAATTTCAAACTAAAAAAAGGAGTTTATGCTACATCATTAATACGAGAATTTTTAAAAGACGATAAAAAAGTATGGGATAGAATATTTGACAATTACGAAAAGTATATTATAAAACGAGATTTTTGACGAGAGAAATATTTATAAAAACAAGTTTTAAATATAATGGATGTATTAATTTACATCCCTGATTGCTATAAAGATTTTGGTTATAAAACAAAAGGATCTGTTGGTTTTGATATTTGTTCCGTCGAAGATGTTGAAATTCCTCCAAAAAGTTTTAAATTGGTAAACACAGGAATAAGAATTAAGATATTGAAGAAAAATATTTTTCCTATGATAGTTCCGAGAAGTTCTTTATTCATAAAGAAAAATCTCATAATGGGTAATAGTGTTGGTATAATTGATTTAGATTATTGTGGTAAAGATGATGAAATAAAAATGATTTTATATAATGTTTCAGATGAGCCTGTTCAGATAGCAAAAGGTGAGAGAATTGGCCAAATAATATTTATAAACTTCGATAAACCCAAAATTAAACTTACTAAAGATTTAAATTTATTTGAAAGTAGCAGAGGTGGGTTTGGAAGTACTGGCGGATACAAAATAGAAATAGAAGAAATTAGTCAAAAAGAATTTGATGATACGTCTCTAAAAGTTAATTAATGTCTTTATTCTTCCTAATTAGTGCGCAACGTAAAAAATTAATAAAACCAAAAATAAATTATTAATAATAATATCTTCCCTTTTTCTTTTGTTCAAGGTCTTTTTGAGAATCTATCTTGTTTATTCTTGGTCTTTTAGTTATTTCATCTCGTCTAAACGTGATGCCTATTTCTTTTAAGAAAGAATTCATACCTACAGACATTGATTTTATTTCTCCTGCAAAACCTTCCTTGCCAGGAGTTCCAGTAAATACTATTAAACTATCGCTGACAGTATCTAAGAATATTATGTCGTGTTCGATTACAAATGCACATGCATTATTATTTTCAACGTGTCGCCTAATTAAATTCGAAATATATAATCTATATTCTACATCAAGCATAGCGCTAGGCTCATCAAAAATATATAAATCACTTTTTTCTAAGAGACAGCGAGCAATTTCTACTCTTTGCTTTTCCCCACCAGATAACTCAAATAAATATTTATCTTCCAAAACTTCAAGATTTAATTGCTGTTTTAGTATATGGTAGTTTTCTGCTGATCTATCCAAATAGTGCTTAACTTTTTCATTATCTTTATATTCTATATATTGTGGTTTGTATGATATTTTTACCTTGTCTTTATATTTGTTATATATATATTCTACAAAAGTAGTTTTTCCGATTCCATTTTTACCAAGAATTCCAACTAGTTGAGTTTTATACAATTTATTTCCTTTAATTTTTAATTTGAAATCTCCTTTAGATATTTCATCGTCGCCATATTCAAACTTTACTTCATTGAATGCTTTTTTTTGTTCCCTAACATTGTCAAATACTATATTATAATCTCTTATTCTAATATTCTCCTCTTTTAGATAACCTAAAAGATATTCATTAATTCCATTAGAAACTCCTTTTTTCTTTGAGAACCATCCAAATACACCTTCTTTACCATATGCGATATGGATATAGTCGCTTAAATAATCTAAAATAACCAAATCATGTTCAATCAATAAAGTAGTTTTTTTATATTTTTCAAAAATTTTTATTAGTTTGAATCTTTGAGAAATATCTAAATAATTAGATGGTTCATCAATCATTAAAACGTTTGCTTTTTTTAGTAATGATACAGCGATTGCTACTCTTTGAAGTTCCCCACCAGACAGGACGTTTAAATCTCTATCTAAAAGATGTTCTAAATCAAATTCTTTTACCATTTCTTCCCAACTTTCATATTTCGATAATAATTCTTTTACAGTTCCTTTAACAAGTTTTGGAATTATATCTATTTCTTGAGGTTTATAAGATATTACTATTTCTTTGTTTTGTAATTTATCAAAATATCTTTGAAGTTCTGTCCCTTTAATTTTATCTCTATTTTGAATTTCTAATAATCCAGATAATATTTTCAAAGATGTCGATTTACCTATACCATTCTTACCTATAATTCCAACAACTTTTCCTTCTTCAATGGTAGGCAAAGAATATAGTCTAAATTTATTCTTACCATATTGAAATATAGGTTCTCCATACTCGTCAGGTAAATTTATAATATGTATTGCGCCGAAAGGACATTTCTTTACACAAATACCACACCCTATACACAGTTCTTCATTTATTTGTACCTTATCGTTTTCGTTTAATTCTATACATTTTTTATGCGTTTTATTTACAGGACATACCTTCATACATAAATACCCACATTCTTCAGGTTTGCATAATTTATAATTGATTACTGCAATTCTCATTAATAATTTTATATTACGGTTTAAATGTTTTAACAAAGTTTTTATACAATTCATTTTTAAGTATTAAGTTGTTGATTTTTGCTTTCATAACATCATATGCGAACTTCTTAACTTCAAGACATTCTTGGAATTTTATTCCTTTGTATATAACGTCCATTAATATTAATCCATCTGGGGGCGCTGGTGGAATCCATTCTTGAACTTCACACGATAATAATTTTTTAGTATATTCCAAATCTATTTTTTCTACTTGAACTTTAATTAAATAACTTACTATTTTTCTTATCATCTGTCTTAAGAAGTTTCTACCGTATATGTCAAATATTATTATAACTAAGCATTTAGAAGGTAACTTAACATGGAA
>CAZMYQ010000024.1:0-6543 GCA_964570545.1 uncultured archaeon
AAATAAAAATTAATTTTCGTTCCATAATTTTTTAATATTTCTGCAATATATTTAATTTAGGATGCGTTATATATAACAAACACTCAAAGTAATTTATGAAGCAAATATTTGAAGGAGTATATTACCACAATAAAGATTTCCTAACAAAGAATTTAACTCCTGGAAAACGAGTATATGGTGAAAAAATAATCAAATTTAAAGGCGAAGAATATAGAGTTTGGCACCCAAGAAGATCAAAGATGGCTGCAGCATTAAAAAAAGGTTTAAAAAACTTTAAAATAAATTCAAAATCAAGAATATTATATTTAGGCTGTGCAGAAGGTACAACTGTAAGTCATTTTTCAGACATAGCTAAAAATGGATATATCGTTGGGATCGAAATATCTCCATTCCCTCTTATAAAATTCCTTGATTTATGTAATTATAGAAAAAATATTGCGCCAATATTAGAAGATGCTGGAGCAACAGAAAAATATAAAGATCTAATAAAAGATTTAGATTTCAATATATTATTTGAAGATGTGGCTACACCGAATCAAATTACAATCTTTGAAAAAGCATCAGAATTCATAAATAGCGGATATGGATACATTTCATTAAAATCCAGATGTATTGACGTAACCAAACCTCCAAAAGTAATTTATAATGAAGTTAAGGATAAATTGTCAGAAAATTTTGAAGTTATAGAAGTTGTTAGATTAGATCCTTTCGAAAAAGACCATGCAATGTTTGTAGTTAAGATAAGTTAAATCTAATATTCTAATATTTATACTAATTTCTTTCAAAATTAATGTTCACAATATATGTTAAATCAAAGAAAGATAGGGATGCTGTTAGCCATGCTACAAATTATCCAGTGATAAATGTTAAAGATAAAGAGGAATTTTCAGATATTACTACATATGGAATATATTTAGCAGGAAGAGATGAAAAAACTCCTGAGGAATCTCCAACATTAAAAGTTATTAAATTAAGAACTAAAAAAGTGAGAAATGCAAGATTAAACGAAATACGAGAAGCCATCGAAATAGGGAAATTTAGACACATATTAGATATATTTTATGATAAAGATGAAAACAAATATATCTTGGGTAAAAAATCCAATTTTTTGGAAATAGAATATGGAACAGATATATCTTATTGTTTATATAAAAATCCAAACTGCCTAATCTGGCATAAGCGAAGCGAAGATATATTATATTCTAAAGATAAAGTTGTTGGAAAGTTAGACAGAATCTGTGGAAAAATTGAAATCTATGAACCAATTGAAAAATCTGAATTAATATATAAAGATTATTTTAAAGAAAAGTTAAAGAAAACTATTAACAGTTTAATAAACATTTGCGAAAATAAAGATGAAATAGTAATCCCATGGTCGGGAGGAAAAGATTCAACGTGTATTTTAATATTAGCAAAAAAATACTTAAGGAACTTCACACCTATTTTTGTAAATACACAACACGAATTTGAAGAAAATTTAAAATATATTGAATCCTTTGGGATAAAATATGAGGAAATAACTGTCGACGTCAAACCAAATGCAGATAAATCATGCACACATAGAAAAGTATCTGCTTTATATAATTATATAAGAAAGAATTTTGCAAATCCTTTAATTTTAGTTGGAGATAGAATTTCAGAATCAAAATCTAGAAGTGATCGACCACAATTTTGGAAAGACGAATTCGAAGTTTTCGCACCTATAAAATTCTGGTCAATTATCGATATTCAATTATTATTTAAAGAATTTGGTTATGAATTAAATCCTCTGTATAAAGAAGGATTTTATAGAATCGGCTGTAAAACATGTCCATTTCTAGATGAATATTCAAAAATAATATATTCTAAATTAAGGAACAACTAATATATATCACAATGAAGATTATATAACATGAACGGCAAAACAATCGCACCATTTGTGGTTGCGGAATAAAACCAGATTACATTGCATACGGAGAAGTAAAAACAGCCAGAAAAGAAGATACTTTGCCAAAAATCAAAGACAAACAAAAAGTTATAGAAGCGATAAGAGAATTAGACGCGTTTATTGAATCTGGTAAAATAAACGATGAAAATTTCGAAATAGGAAAAGAACCAGATGGAAGCATATATTATAGAATAGAAACCAATAACTATATAATTGCAGAAGAGATTGTTATCGGACCTTATGGAATACCAGTAAGTATTAAATTCGGAATCGGAGACAAAAGAACAGAAGAATTAATATATATATAGAGTGTGTACCATATCCAGATGGAGTAATGTCGAAATATGCAGCAATATTATATGATAGAATTACATACATCGTAGAATGTGTGTAAAAGAACAGAATAAAATTAGCATTAAAGAAAATATATAAAGTTATAAACAAATATGCAGAAAAAGTTGGAAACAAAATCAAAAGATTGGTGAGAATTTAGATTCTAATGCTTATATAAATATTTTAAAGTTAAATATTTTAATGAAATACATCGCTTGGTTTAAAGAAGTTGGAAAGGACGATATTTCTTTAGTCGGTGGAAAAGGCGCTAATCTTGGAGAAATGTATAACGCTGGCTTTCCAATTCCGCCAGGTTTTGTTGTAACAACACACGCATTTAAAGATTTCTTAGAAAAAACAGGAATTAAAGACAAAATTTTTTCAAAGTTAAAAGCACTAGATGTCAACAATACAAAAGAATTACAAAAAACTAGCGAAGAGATTCAAAAATTGATTATGAAAACAGAAATGCCAAAAGAAATTGAAGATGAAATTCTCAAAGCATTTAAAAAATTAAAAGCAAAGTTTGTTGCTGTGAGATCATCAGCAACAGCAGAAGATATAAAAACAGCCTCATTTGCTGGACAACAAGCAACATTTATTTTTGTTTCTGATAAGGATTTAATTGAAAAAGTTAAGGGATGTTGGGCTAGTTTATATACAGCAAGAGCAATTTATTACAGAGAGCAACAAGGATTTAAGCATGAAGATGTTTTAATAGCAGTTGTTGTTCAAAAAATGATAAACTCAGAAGTATCTGGTGTCATGTTTACATCTGATCCAATCACAGGAAAACCCGTAATAATTATAGAAGGAGCATATGGACAAGGAGAAGCCGTAGTTTCTGGATCTGTAACACCAGATGAGTACAAAGTAGATAAAAAAACATTCAAAATTTTAGAAAAATATATTTCTAAGCAAACAAGAATGATAGTTCAAAAACCAGAAGGCGGATCAAAATGGATAGAAGTACCTTCTGAATTGCAACAAAAACAAAAATTGCCAGATGATAAAATTATTGAGTTAGCAAAAATAGGTGCAAAAATAGAAGAGCATTATGGTTTTCCTCAAGATATAGAATGGGCTTTAGAAAAGGGAAAATTATATATTGTCCAATCTAGAGCAATAACTACAATAAAAGAAGACGCAAACATATCTGAACAAAAAACAGAAGAATCTGGTGAAATAATATTAAAAGGTTTGGCTGCAAGCCCCGGAATAGCTTCAGGAAAAGTAGTTATTGTAAAAGACATAGAACATTTAGATAAAGTAAAAGAAGGAGACATATTAGTTACAACTATGACTACTCCAGATATGGTTCCCGCAATGAAAAGAGCGGCAGCAATTATTACTGACGAAGGAGGGATGACTTGTTTTTCAGGAGATACTTTAGTTTTAACTAACGAAGGTTTAATGACTATGGAAGAAATTTATAATGCTTGGGAAGAAGGAAAAGAACTATATGTATTGTCATATAATACAAAAACATTTAAGTTAGAATGGGATTTAGTTAGAGCAGTACAAGTCAAAGAAGATAAACTAATACAAATAACTTTGGCTACAATTTCAGGAGCCGGAAAATTAGGAAATTGTTTGAGATTGACTCCTGATCACAACATGGTGTTCTACGATGGAAAAAAATTTGTTAAAAAGCCAATTATGGAAATAATTAAAGAAAACGAATACATCACAGGAATTACCCAAATTCCAAGTTTTGAAACTCCTTCAGAATTAAAAGAAGGTAAGGTATGGATATTTAACAAAATTAAAGATTTAAGTTCTCCTATTGACGAAAACATAAGAAAGAGTATATACGAAGCGATATTAACTGTTTCTGATCAATCAATATTAGAAACTATATTATCCTTATGTGCTAAAGTAAAATCACCTATTTCAACGCATTCAATTTCGCTTGAAGAATTATCAGAAGATGTAGCAAAAATATTAGCATTACTATTTTTGAGGTTAGGTATTTTGCCACAATTGGGCGTTGAAAATAATAATAAATGGAGTTTATTTATAAAGAGCGCTCACGTTGTTAGGTCATTTAACGAAAGAAAAGTTCCTGTCAAAAACACATTAGATTCTTTAAGAAAGATACCTCCAGTTAAAGTTTTTGGAAAGATTGTAGATAAAATATATGACGAAAATTACAAAATATGGGCTTTAAGAGAAGATCCTTGGGTCGTACCAAGAGTAATTTCAATAGCAAAGAGAATAAAAGATTACGATTTAAGATTGAAGATTACAGAAATGATACAATCACCTATATTATTTTATAAGATTTACAAATATGAAGAATTAAAAGGTACACATAAAGTATATAATATTACGACAAATAAAAACCACAATTACGTAGTATTTACTGATCAAATGACACCAATTTTAGTATGGAATTGCCATGCAGCAATTGTTTCAAGAGAATTGGGAGTACCTTGTATTGTCGGTACAAGAGAAGCTACAAAGAAATTAAAAGACGGTGATTTAGTAACAGTGGATGCAAATCTTGGAGTCGTATATAA
Source organism: uncultured archaeon (assembly GCA_964570545.1). Taxonomy (GTDB): domain Archaea; phylum Iainarchaeota; class Iainarchaeia; order JAADDC01; family CAZMYQ01; genus CAZMYQ01. The sequence goes on from CAZMYQ010000024.1 coordinate 4,783, forward strand.
AGGAATTTTAAAGAAAAAAGAAGAGAAGAAAGTTGAAGTCGTACGAACATTTGGCCAAACGATATTGACAGCAACAAAAGTAAAAGTAAATGTTGCTACACCTGAAGCTGCAGAAAGAGCAGCAAAAACAGGGGCTGACGGAGTTGGATTATTAAGAGCAGAGCATATGATAACGCAATTTGGATATCATCCTGCTTGGTACTTAAAGAACGAAAAATACGACGAACTAATAAACATAGTTTATGAAGGTATAAAGAAAGTGGCTCAAGTATTTTATCCTAAACCTGTTTGGTACAGATCATTTGACGCTCGTACAGATGAATTTAGACATCTAAAAGGCGGAGATTTAGAACCAGAAGAAGACAATCCCATGCTTGGTTGGCATGGAATAAGAAGAGATTTAGATCAACCAATATTATTAGAATGTCAATTAAAAGCTATTAAAAAATTATATGAAGATGGATTAAGAAACGTTAGTTTAATGATTCCATTTACAATATCAGTTGATGAATTAATTTTTGCTAAAGAATTAGTCAAAAAAGTAGGAATGCCAAAAGATTTCAAAGTAGGAATTATGGTAGAAACTCCTGCTTGTGCTCTAACAATAGATGAATATATTGATGTTGGAATAGACTTTATTTCATTTGGTACAAACGATTTAACTCAATTAACTTTAGGTTTAGATAGAAACAACGCTTTAGTGCAAAAACACTTCCACGAATCTCATCCTGCGGTCTTAAAATTAATAAAACACGTTATTGAAAAATGTAGAGAGCATAATATAGAAACATCAATTTGTGGACAAGCAGGATCAAATCCATATTTCGTTGAAAAATTAGTCAGATTTGGAATAGATTCGGTTTCGGCAAATATTGATGCAGTACAAACAATAAGAGAAGTTGTCGCAAGAACAGAAAGAAAAATTATGCTAGAAAGTGCAAGAAAAAATTTATTTAACCAATAATTTTATTTTTTAATTTTTATGTGTAAATATCCAAAATAATATCTAATAATTAATGATAATTATTGGAACTGCAGGAATACCAATTGAAATGAAAAATCATTCTTGGGAAGAAATATTTGAATATCTTAAAAATAAAGAAATACCTCACACAGAGATCCAATTTGTAAGATCTATATATATGGACGAAAATAAAGCCAAAGAAATTGGAAAATTGGCAAAAAAATACAATATATATTTGACAGTTCACGCTCCTTATTATATAAACTTAAACTCAGATAATGAAGATATAATAAAAAAGAGCCAATACAGATTGGAACGCTCTGCAGAACTTGGTGAAATCCTAGGAGCAAAATTTTTAGTTTTCCATGCAGGATATTATGGAATATATGATAAACAAAGGACATATGAACATATAAAAAATAATTTAAAAAACACATCTGATATTTTATCGTCTTACAATATTTATATATCTCCAGAAACTACTGGAAAAACAAATGTCTTTGGGAGCCTTGATGAAATCTTTTATCTATGTAAAGAATTTGATAACTTTCTTCCAACAATAGATTTTGCACACATTTATGCTAGGTCATTTGGTGAAATAAACAATTATTGTTTGTTTGTTGATATAATAGATAGATATTTTGAAGAATTCGGAAACGTAGATCTACATTTTCACTTTTCAGGAATAGAATTTGGGCAAAAGGGAGAGAAAAAACATCTTCCATTGGAAGATAGTGAATTTAACTATATTGATTCGGGAAATGCGTTATTAGATTTTAAAGAAAAACATAATTTAA
>CAZMYQ010000025.1:0-6540 GCA_964570545.1 uncultured archaeon
CGTTTTAAATATTTTAAGGTATTTTCTATATGTTTGAATATAGAATCAATCATTAATTGATTACCATCTTTTCACTATATATTAGTTTTCAAGTTTATAGACATAAAACTCAAATACTAAGTATATTATAGAAGCATAGATTGTGCAGCCTAATAAATAAATATTTTTGAAATAATATAAAAATAATGAGTGATGATATAAAAAGAGAGTTTATAAAATCAATGTTAGAAAGTGGCGCTTCAAAGGATCAAATAATAGACATAATAAAAAGCGAATATCCAGAAGTAGATGAAAAAAAATTATCCAAACTAATTGACGATGTTAATAAAGAAGTTAGAAATGTTAAAATAATACAACAAGATGAAACATCTAAAGCAGTAATAAGAAAAATTAACGAAATCCATCAAGCATTTGAAATGTTTTCTTTGGAGAACAAAGAGTTGGCTGCTGAGTTTTATAGTAAATTAGAAGAAATTTTAAAAGACATGGAAAAACAAATATTTAATTTATCTGAAAATTCCGAACGTCTAACTGAAAGAATAATTAATCTAGAAAAATCGTTTCAAGAAATAAAAACTCAAAATGAAACTATAATTACTATATTAAATAGATTAGAAGAAAAATTAGAAAAACTAAATAAAAAATAATTATTCTTTTAATATCATCATAATTTTTGCTAATAAATAATCTAATTGAATTTTTTCAGACGAGCCAATTACGAGTCTATAGTGTACTTCTGCGATAGATTCTAATATTTTTGCTTTTTTGTCATCTGATATATCAATTTTCCATACTTCTTTATTGAATTGTTTTATTATATCTTCTCCACTCATTCCATATTTTATTAGCATTGTTAATATCTTAGATTTGGCTAACTCAAAATCTCCTTTTTTAAGAACTTCGAATATTTCGTGGATTTCTTTAGGAGATGCCCTTGCGGCTACAGTATATACTGTTTCTGCATCTATTTTTTTGGAAATTGCTGCACATGCTTGTAAATAGTTTATTGCTCTTCTTAAATCGCCTTCACAAACATAAACCAAAGCATCAAAGCCATCTTCTGATACTTCTAAATTTTCATTTTCTGCGATATATTTTAATCTTTCTTTAATTTCTTCATCTGATAGTGGTTTAAATCTAAAGAATGCGCATCTACTTTGTAGAGGATCAATAATTCTACTAGAATAATTACAAGAAAATATAAACCTACATGTTTTTGCAAAATTTTCCATTGTTCTTCTTAATGCCTGCTGAGCATCTGCCGTTAATGCATCAGCTTCATCTAAAAATATTATTCTAAATTTTGCACCACCTACTGGTGCAGATTTAGCAAAATCTTTTATTTGTTCTCTTACAACATTTATCCCACGTTCATCTGACGCATTCAGTTCTAAAAAATTCTCATCAAAAGTATCTTTAAGAATTTCTCTAGCCAATGCCAAAGCACAAGTAGTTTTTCCTGTCCCAGCAGGACCAGCAAATAAGAGATTTGGCATATCTCCTATTTCTGCAAATTTCTTTAATCTTTCAATAACATGCTTTTGACCAACAACGTCTTCTAACCTTTTTGGACGATATTTTTCTACCCATGGTAATGACCAATCCATTAGTATATATAATAAACAGTGTTAATATAACTTGAAATAGTATATGTTGTTATCTTTAATGTCTAATGAACGTAGCAAGATGCTTAGAAATGTTTAAATTAGCACTTTCAAGATATTTAAAAAATATTTATATTATAGCAATAGGATTTTTTGCTGTAATAATAGTTAGTATAACTATGTCATATTTGTCTTATTCTGGACTTTTAAATTATTTATCATATTATTTTTCCCAAAATTTTGGACAAATTCTTGGAAGTGAAGCCATTTATGTGCCTGAGTTGATAGTCACAATCTTTTTTTGGTTTGTATTTTCTCTGTATAATATGATATTTGTAAATTTATTTTTAAGGGAAAACATAGACGTATCAAAGTTGGTAATCTCTGCAATAATGTTTGTTTTATATACTTTTCTTGGAGTATTCTTTCTTGCGACATTCTCAATAACAATATCTTACTTACTTAAAAATGTATTTATCTGGTTATTAATATTTTTAATATCGTCAACGCTAACGTTTGTAGTATTTTCTTACTTTGCAATAAGACACATTGGATTGTATTATTTATGTGATAGTTTAGTTCCAAACCTAAGCGAATTATTTAAATTAGATATAATAAATTTCATAATTTATTTTGTAGTGTCTATAATTTACGTTGTCTTTTTGGCAGTTTTACAAATAATATATTATGTTTCTTCGTTAATAGTTATTTCCATTCCAACTTTATCTTTATCACAATTAGTTATTCCTATGATTATTATTAAAGCAACAATAATAGCAATATTTTCATTAGTCACACCAATTTTTATTGTGCTAATGACTTACTTAATCATGGAAGATAAATTAAATAACGAAACTTACAATATATAAACATATATAACAATCAAATTAATGAGAAATATATTGGTAACTCTATTATTTTTGCCTTTGATTTTTGGATTTACTTGGAATATCGAATTTCCAAACAAGGTTGAAAAGAATCAACTTGTCAATGGGCTACTAATAATATATCCAACTAACTTTGATGAAACAGTAAGTATTTCTTGTTATATACATGGTGGAAAAATTAATTTTGCGGATAAATTTAATTTCAATAGAAAAATATCTGCACAAGAGGAAATTAAATTAACGATATGGGCCTTAGAAAATAATTTAAAAATAGAATGTATAGATAATAATTCAAATAGCAAAATAATTAAAGAAATATCTGTTGATCCTTCAAGTGTTGGACAACCTGAAGGATTTCCAACTATATTAAAATCGAATGAAGATAATAATATAAAATTAAAAGTTCCTGGTTTAGATTATTCTTTTGAAGGAAATCAAGTATATGTCCAATATGGCGATGAAAATATAGAATGTAAGTATGGCTGTACCATAACACCAGATATTACAGAAATTGGACCCAAAACATTTAATATCTATGTTATTTCGGAAGGAAATACTTATTTATTTCAAGTACAAACACTAATTATTCCGGGCGGATTATATTTAATCGCCGGAGTTGTTTTAATTATATTTATAGGAATTATTTTAATTTTGCTAAAATTTGGATTATTAAAAATACCTATATAATTCATCTTTAGATAGTTTGACTAATCCAACTGTTTCACCATCAAAACTAAATTTGTCGATAATATATTTTTTAAATCTCCCAAATATAATTTTCAATTCAGAAGAAATTGTAAACAATATTATTCCATTTTCTGATAAGTGATATTTTGCAGTTTTTACAAAACGATCATATAAAGCTTCTGATCTGTCCAAATAAGAATATGATAGATGTTCATATATATCTCCCACACCATATGAAAGATATGGAAAATTAAATGTTATTAAATCATACATTTTATAGACTTCAGAGAAAAGGTTTGAATAAAATACATTAAAATTTTCCTTTTTGTTTAATAATAAGTTAATTTTTGTATTTATGAGAGCATAAGGATTAATATCTATACAATCTAAATATTTGGATTTTGAAAATACACCAACAATTCCACAGCCACATCCTATGTCTAAATGAGAATTCGTTCTTTCCAGATGATCTAAAAATAAATATGAATCTTCCGCAGGTTCATAAACTTGGTTTAATATGATTAGTTTTTTATCTTTTATTTCGATTATTTTCATTATTTTTTGAAAAGTCAATGCTTATATAGTTAGACATAAATATTAATATAAAAAATCAAAACAAACTCTTTTGTGTAGATTTAGTTTTTTCTAATTTTTCAATATATTTTTCAACTCTATCTCTTGAAAAATCGTTTTCTTCGACAAGAAATTCAATTAATTTTTCTCGATTTGGTTTTCCAAATTTTATTTCAACATCACACACAGGAGGATTCTTAAAGAAATTTATTAATTCTTCATAATCATAGTCAGGAACATAATTTAAAACAGCAAAAATTCTTTTCAGACTATCGAATTTTTGGACTAACTCTAAGGCTTTATTTAATCCCAATCTTGGAACTTTATCGTTGAAATCAGTACCCATTAAAATTCCCAACCAAATTAATTTTTCCTGATCAATATTTAATTTTTTTAACACTTCACTCAATTCAATTAATTCAATATTTTCATGACTGATTCCTAAATTTCTGACAATTCTTTTTGCACCAAACAAAAGGCAATCATAATCTTGGCTACTTACAGCATATGCTTTTTCAACTTTTGTTAAATAACTACATTGTGCTTCACCTTCAGATGGCGCTTGAATCACAGGAATACCCATATAATTTAATAATTTTTTTGAGCTTTCTACTATCCAAGAGTCTACAAAATTATATCTTTTAATAAATTTCTTTGCCTCATCAATATTTCCTTTTTTTATGAAATCCTGGTATTTTTTATATGCTTCTTCTTTTTGAAGTTTTCTTTTTTCTAATTCTCTGTGTTTTAATTTATATGGTTTGCCGTCAAAAACATACACTAATTTTAGTCCATGTTCTAATAAATTAACGTTTCTATAAAATAATCCTATTAAATGAGATGTTATTTGTCCCTGTGAATTTTTCATTGGCTGCCCAGTTCTATCTCTAATTGATGATAAAAATTGATATATGTTGTTTAAAGCATCTACTGCTAAGATTCGTCCATTTAAGTAATCAATTTCTATCTTTTTTCTTGGAATAATATCTCCAATTGGAACACCCATAAACTTATTAATATTCTTTAAATTAATACATTTGCTATACTTATGTCCTATATTTTTCTATTAGTTCTGAATTATCATTATTTCCTTTACATATATTTTTTAAAGGACATTTCGAACATTTTGGTTCTTCGTGATTAAAACAAAATTTTGTTCCTATGTATATAAGACCATCATCAAAATTAGCTATACTAAAATTAGCTACGCCTATATTTCTTAAATAATATAAAAGCAAATTAGGGAAATGTTGAATTTCAATATATTTTATTTGAGTCTTATTTTTCTTTAATTTTAAATATTCTGTTACAATTTCTCTATAAATATTCAAGATTTTTTCATTATCAAAATTTTTTATTTTTTTACCTCGTAAATTTGTTACTCTTATATAGTTCAACCCTCCTTTACCTTTTCCTCTCTGTATTACATTCCATTTTTCATATTTCTCTAAATTTGCTAATTCTAATAAGAAACCTGTTCTAAACAAGACGCGCCCTGCATTACTATCAAAAGGGAGTTCGTATGATATTTCGCTCCAACCTTTATTTCTTCCATTTTTGTTTCGATATAATTTAAATGTACTAACATACATTTTTGCAAATAAATGGCAAGCTTTATCTCCAATAGCACTTCCTAAACCATATTTATTATGATTTTTTAATTGTCTAGCCATTCTTTCTGCTGATTCATAGCTTTCTATATACTCTACAAAAGGTTGTCTTTTATTAGTTTTTTCCAAATCTTTTTCTAACAATATAAACAAACATAATGGAGAACCCCATCGATGTACCGCATAATCCAAAACTTGTTTTGTTGGGACGATACCTCTCATAGATTGAGCAAAAAATAAGCTATATTTCTCAGGATTTGTTTTGTTTTCTTCCGCCCATTTGTATTTTCTTATTTCTTTTATAGAATTATGTTTCGAAATTAATTTGTCTATTGAAATATTTAATTCTTTAAAAAAATCAATAGGCTTATGCAGTATTCTAATCTCTTCTTGATATAAGCTAGTTATAACTTCTTTTAGATATTTTCTTACCCCAATAATATCTGGTCCTTGATCTAAAACTACTCCCAACAATAATAATCTTGCTACTATTTCTCGTCTTGTAAATTTTCCATCTAGCTTATCTGGTTCAATTAGATTTCCATTTTGAAAATAATGTTCAAAAATCGGAATTTCATTTATAGGATATGCTTGTTTGTGTTGTTTTCCTATATCTGAAATTGTTTTAGTAATTTCTATTAAAAAATCTATATTCATAAATCTCACCTCAGAACAAGGAAGTCTTTATGGGAGTTATTTCTTTTAATCTTTCTTTCGCCAATTTGACATATTCCGGAACAATTTCAAATCCTAAAAAATATCTATTTAATCTTTTAGCACATACTGCGACAGTACCTGAACCTATAAAAGGATCAAATACGATATCGCCTTCATCACTACCATATAATATTATTTTTTCGACCAACTTTGATGGTAATTTAGTAGGTGTTTTTATTTTGTCTTTCCAATACTCTCGATTTATAATCCAAACATCTTCTGGATAATGTTCTATTTTATTAAATTTGTAATTCTTTTCGTCTTTAACCACAAAAAGAATATGATAATGACTTGTAACAAATCTCTTCTTAGTGTAAACTCCAAACTGATACTTCCAAATTATGTGGTTTATTGTGATAAATCCAACGTCATCTAAAGCATTTAAAATATCTTTTAAATTTGTCCATCCAGAAAAAACATACATACTACCAGTTGGTTTTAAAATTCTATATGCTTCTCTCA
>CAZMYQ010000026.1:0-6478 GCA_964570545.1 uncultured archaeon
TTGGAATAATTATAGGTTTCGCAACGATGTATTTCTTTGTTAATAAATATATTCCTAAAAATGCAAACAATAGCGAACAAAAGAAATTTGACTTAATGTCTTATTGGTTATCTAAATATAATAAAAAATTATTAACAAAATTAAAAAAATCGGATTCCAAATCAGAAAGTAAAAAGATAGTAATCGACACAGAAAAACTTAAAAAAGAAGAAAAGAAACCAAAGTCAAACTTAATACTACAAGATATTAAAATTTCAACATTGACTGATATATCTAAAAATTATACATCAAAAAAAGTTGAAAATCAAAATAAAACTTATAGTTTACAAACAATATCATTAAATTTTGAAAATCAAAATCAAAAAGAAAAAGTTGAAGATCAAAATTTAAAAGAAGAAGTGACAAGCAAACAAAGATATGAGCAAAAAGAAAAAATTGAACAAAAAATAGAAAATATAATTCGCCCAAGCAGAAAGAGATTGTGGATGCAATATTTGGATGAAGAAGATTCTGTTAATGATTATTCTCGCACTTCAAATTATTCTGCAGTAAAATCTCCAAATACATCAAAATTTGAATCGAATCAAAATATAGATGAGGCTGTAATCAAAGATTTGTTGAGTCAATTAAGGAGAATAAACAAATCTCCTTCTTTAAAAAGCATAAAAGAATCTAAGAAAGATAAGAAAAAAGACATCAAAAAACAAGACAGTACAAATGATTTTGATTTATTATCTACTAGTGAATCTCAAGAAGATGATTTATTAAGTTTGTTGGAAGATGGTTCAGAGTCTACATTAGATGTTAGTGAGGACGATTTAGAAGAATTACTAAAAGGATTATAATATAGCACTAAGATAAGGAACATACGGTAATTTTATTTGTTATTTTATTTCTTATAATTACTGATGTAGATTTAGCATAGCAATTGTTTTCTACACACATGCAGACACCGTATATTTTGATATCATACAAATAATTAAGCAAATTTATATTTTTACTGTATAAATAATCTCTCAAAGTCATAAACTTAATTAATTCATCAGAGCAATCCTTTTTGAAATCAGATACTGCTTTTTTAATTTCGTTGCATGTATAAATATCTGTTAAATTGTAGTAATCATCAGGAAAGTAGTCAAATCTATTTGAATAATAATCAATTATTTCTTGGTAGCAAAATATATAAACAAATAAGATAGATAAAATCAAGAATATCATTAAATCTTATATAATATTACAAAATTAATATTATATGGCAGGTGAATGTCTTTTACTCAAATGAACTTAAAAAAATAAATATAAACAATAATTCTTCTAAAGAAAACAAAAGAGGTGGTTCTGTGTCTATTGAAGAGAAGTGGGTAAAAAAATGGTTTGAAAATAAAGTTTTTACGCCTCAAAAAAAAGATAAAAAATACTTTATAATATTCGCATATCCAGGATCTTCAGGATATTTGCATGTTGGACATCTTAGGAATTATACATATACGGACGTAATTGCTAGATATAAGAGAATGCAAGGATATGCTGTATTATTTCCAACAGGAGTACACGCAACAGGAAACGTAACAATTGGGTTTTCAATGAAACTTCAAAGAGGAGATAAAGATACCATAAATTATTTGAAAGAGTTTGGTGTAGATGATGAAACAATTGAAAAATTGAAAGATCCTTATTTTGCAGTTGAGTTTTTTGATAAAGAATATAGAAAACTATATAAAATGTTAGGATTCTCAATAAATGAAGAATATGATACGACTACAATTAGACCAGAATATAATAAATTTATAGAATGGCAATTTAGAAAACTAAAAGAAAAAGGATATTTAGTCCAAAAACCATATTATGCTTGGTACTGCCCAAGATGTGGCCCTGTTGCAGTTGATCCGTCCGAAACAGACATTTCAAAAGGTGGAAATGCAGAAATGTTGAGATTTATATTAATAAAATTCAAGTTTGGAGAATACATTTTACCATGTGCTACGTTAAGACCCGAAACTGTATTTGGAGTAGTTAATCTTTGGGTAAATCCAGAATCTGAATATTGCGTTGTAAAATATAATAATGAAAAATGGATAGTTAGTAAAGAATGTGCTAAAAAATTAGAATTCCAGAAGGAAAATGTGGAAATATTAGATGAGATTATTAAGGGTTCTGAATTGGTTGGAAAAACTGCCATTAATCCAATAACTAAAAGAGAAGTGCCAATTTTTGAAGCAAAATTTGTTAATCCTGACGTAGCAACAGGAATAGTTATGTCTGTTCCAGCACATGCGCCTTATGATTATGTGGCATTAAGAGATATTGGAAAATTAGAAGAAGTTGGTATGATTTCTTTAATTAAAGTAGAAGGATATTCACAATATCCTGCAAAAGATATAGTTGAAAAATTAAACATTTCTTCTCAAGACGATAAAGAAAAATTAGAAGAAGCCACCAAAGAAATTTATAAAGTAGAATTCCATAAAGGTATATTAAATGAAAATTGCGGCAAATATTCTGGAATGAAAGTTAGTGAAGCAAAAGAGAAAATTATCGAAGATTTAATAAAAGAAGGTTTTGCGGATGAATTTTATGAAGCATCAGAAGAAGTTATTTGTAGATGTAAAGAAAAAGTATATATTAAACTAGTTAAAGATCAATGGTTTATCAAATATAGTGACAAGAAAATAAAACAATTAGCCCACGAACACGCAAGAAAAATGAATATATTTCCACCAGATTATTATGAAAGCATACACCAAGTTATTGATTGGTATGATGACAGACCTTGTACAAGAAAAGGCTCATGGTTAGGAACAAGATTTCCTTTTGATAAATCTTGGGTTATAGAACCAATCGCTGATTCAACAATATATCCAGCATTTTATATTGTAGCTAAATACGTAAATGAAGGTAAAATATCGCCAGAACAATTAAATGATGCGTTTTTTGATTATGTATTTTTGGGAGAAGGAAATATTAAAAAAGTATCTGAAGAAACTGGAATTCCAGAAGAAATAATTAAAGAAGTGAGAGAAGAATTTGATTATTGGTATCCATTAGATATGAATTGTGGAGGAAAAGAACATAAAACAGTGCATTTCCCTGTATTTTTGATGTGTCATTTAATGATATTTCCCGAAAAATATTGGCCTAAAGGAATTATTGCTAATGGCTGGCTAGTAGCAAAAGGAGGTTCTGGAAAGATAAGTAAGTCAAAAGGTGGGGCAGAACCTATTCCAAATTTAGTAGAAAAACTTTCAGCAGATGCTTTGAGAGCATATTATTGTATTTATGCAGAGCCTTGGTATGATTTAGAATGGGACTACGACGAAGTTTTAAAAATGAAATCCAAACTAGAAAATATTAAAAACACAATAGAAAAATTAATATCTGTTGAAAATGAAGAAAAGTCAAAATATGATGCATGGATGCTTCACAAGATAAATAAAATAGTAAAAGAAGTAACTGAAGAAATGGAAAGATATAATATCAGAGGCGCAGCAGTCAAAGTTTACTACGAATTATATAACTATGTAAATAAATATCTTTTAAAGGGTGCAAATAAGGAAGTATCTAGATACGTAGCCGAACGTTGGGTCAAAATGATGTCTATATTTACGCCGTTTATGGCTGAAGAACTATGGGAAAAGTTTGGCCAAGGTTTTGTTAGTGTCGCCGAATGGCCAAGCGTTGACGAACAATATTTGAATGATGATTTTGAATATATCGACGAGTATTTAGAAAGAGTAATTGATGATATTAAATATATTTTAAAGATGAACAAAGATAAAAGCCCCAAGAAAATAAAACTTTGGACGTGTGATAAATCCTTGTACGAAGTTTGGAAAACTTGTATAGAATATAACTTTAATCCTAAGAACGTAATCGATAAATTAAAAGATAAATTTAATCCAAAAATGTTGAGTAAAATAGTTATACAGTTGTGTAAGAAACCTGATAAAAACTACTTTGAAATTGATGAAGAAAAAGTTTTAAAAGAATATTCACAAGAATTAAAAGAATTGTTTGGTTGTGATGTTGAAGTTAATCCAGTTGATTTCCCAAATGAAAAAAAAGATAAGGCATTACCTTTAAAGCCATCTATTGTTATTGAATTTTAAATTTTTTTATTTTTATTAATTTATTAAGAAAAAGAAAAATTATTTTTTAAAATAACAAATCAACCAAACCTTTAAAGACATATTGTGGATATAAATAACAGTTTATAACGACAAATAGTGCAAAGATTATTGCAAATATAAGCGTTTTCTTAATATTTGCATTTTCTCCGAAATCAATTAACTCTATCATATAATTTATTCCAATAGCAACACACAACAAATAAATTAATACAATTAAGTTAATTATATCTGTCAATTTTAAGTAAAGATAATCAAACAAATAAATTCCCTTTATTATCGAGAAAATTGTACTAAGTATTATTATAATCAAAATTAAGTATAAAAACAGGCTCAAAATTTTCATGTGAAATTCCTCGTAATGATCAACAAACAATTTGCCTAAGGCAGATATTAAAAAAATTATTATGAAAAACAATATTAACTCAATCATAAAAAATAATATTGATTTTTGTCTATATATTTTAAAAAGTTATTATTTATCTTATGGATGCTACAAAAAAAGCAGTGGTATTATCTCTACTAAAAACTATAAAAATGTTGCTCTCAAATTCAGACATTAGTTCAGATGCTAAAGTCACAGCAGCACTTGTATTAATAGATGAAGTTATAAAGCATGTTGAGTCTATTGAGGCAGAATCAACACGCAACGCCATTGTAGAAACACCAAAACCAAAACCTCCAGAAAATCCAACTGAAAAGAAAACAACAATAAAAATAGAAAAAACTGAAGAAAAAAAGGAAGAAAAAAAGGATGAGAAGAAATCTTCTGTTGATGACTTCGACGCCTTTGATTTCCTCTAAACTTATATATATTACAAAAGATTATTTAATAATAAGCGGGGCCATGGTGTAGCCTGGTTAGCACGCGGGCTTTGGGAGCCCGTAGCCTGGGTTCAAATCCCAGTGGCCCCATATCGGAAATCTTTAATATATTTTCTTATGAAAAATCTCCAAAATAATAATTACTGTTCTCAATAAAAAATTATACATCGTATAGAAGCGTCAGTATATATTTACTATCTTTAATTTCTAACTTTAAGTCATGTTTTGTTATTGCTTTGATATGAGAATAAATTTTATGTTTTTTAACATCTAATTTATCTCCAAATAAAACTATTTTTGCATTTTCTATTTTGCATTTACGTGGCAAAAAACAATCTACTTCGAGCAAATATATTAAATCATTTAAAAAGTTATATATTTTTTCTAAATCAGAATCACCAATTAAAGAAATTTCTTTAGTTTCTTTATCTCCTACAGAATTTTTATCACAGATAGTTTCTAAGAAACTTTCTATACATCCGTTTAATAAATCTTCAAACGTATCAGCAACAATTTTGTATCCCGCATCTGCTGTGTAAATATCCAACGGAACGACTTTATAAGACATTAATTTTATAATTATTATAATTATATTTGGCCAAATTGCAGTACAATTGGAGAATCAATATATATTACAAAGTTAAAATTTTATTATGGACGAAAAAGGACTTGCAACAATTTTTTGGTTGTTAAATATACCAATAGGAATATTTTCTCCAATAATATACTACTTAGTAATTAGATATGTGGAAAACAGAGAATTATCAGAATTTGAAAAAGAACATATAAATGGAATGATAAACTTGTTTTTAATTTTGCTTATCCTATCTATAGTAAGTTTTGTATTAGTATTCGTATTTATTGGAATCTTCACTATGTTGTTAGTACCTGTTTTAAATGTATTAATCTCTTTATATGGAGCATATAAGGCATATAAAGGAGAAAAAGACCTTCCATTTGTCTTCATCAGATTAATTTAAATTCGCTTATTATTTTTAACTTTTTGATATAATCTAGAAATTTCTAAAATATAAAAATATATAAGTTTCATATAATGGATGAAAAATTTATAAAAGGTTTGCTCATATTTGCTATAATTGGTGCAATTGCATTTTTATTGCTAGCAATATTTTTAATAAAAAACCCTTTTCTATTTGTGATTTTCTTAGTTTTGGCTGCAAGTCTCGGGATATGTGCAATAATAATCTTAAAATATCGCCCATTTGTTATAGCAAAAGAATATGAAAAAGTATTAGTATTTAGATTTGGAAAACTTGTTGGTTGTTATGGCCCAGGATTAGTTTTCATACTTCCAAATATAGATACATATCAAATTGTAGATACCAGGATAAAAGCATTAGACATTTATAGACAATCTGTTATTACTAAAGATAATTTAAAGTTAGAAATAGATGCAGTTGCATATTACAGAATCGTTGATCCAGTAAAAGCTGTGACTAATGTGGAAAATTTGGAACAAAATATTGAACTTTTAGTATTGTCTGAACTAAGATCAATTATTGGGAATA
>CAZMYQ010000027.1:0-6308 GCA_964570545.1 uncultured archaeon
GTAATTGTTACTTTATCATCATTAGCATATAAATTTTTAACATCATAATCAATTACTTGATATAATACACCATTGTTATTATTATCTATGAATTTTAAATAAACATCTCCCGAATATTCTTTATTATCTGTTTTTATGTATGTTGTATTTAGTATGTCTCCATTAATTTGATTGTTATTCCATCTTTCCCAAAATCCATCATCATATAATTTTGCTAATATTTGCTGATTATCGTTATATGTAAGATTTAATCCTTCTATATACATTGGCTTTCCCGCATATTCTAAATTATAACTATTGAAATATATATAGTTCGCACAGTCACAATCTCTCGCACCCGCACAACTTTTACCGTCTGCTACAAATACATAATCATTAGCATAATCTATTAAGAATGATACATTAACTCCTGATGTATTAGCAATAGTAACTAAATTATCCGCTACATCATAATACCTACAATCCCAATTGTCTCCATAATAATAACTATAATCTACACCATATAGTTGTCCCCACGATACCACATCTGCATTTATATCTACACCTGTTGTTAAATTTTTGAATTCCAATACGTTTTTATCACATATATCTATTTTAATTAAATAGTCATATCCATTATGATGTATTTTATATTCTTTTACACAATCATTCACATCATATGAATAAGATAATAATGTTAAAGTCTCTTCTACTACATTCACTGTATCTTCTGTCTCTTCCAAATTTGATAATCTAATTGATGTTTCTGCTGTTCCTGTCTCTTCATTAATTGAAGATGTATTAATAATGGAAGAAGTCTCTACATATTTTACTTTATCTTCTACGTTATTTGACAATGTTTCTTGAGCATATTTATTAATATCAAATATTCCAAAATTACTTATCAAAAAATAAACACCAAAAAGAGCAAATAAACCTAAACCAACCGCTAATATGAATTTATTATCTACTTCTGATTTCATTAAAAATATAAATATTTTATAAAATATTAAAATAATGGAGGAGAGGACAATTTACATTAGAATTTCGGGGATAGATGCTACTGTATTAGCAGAAGTAAATGATTTTTATG
The DNA here is from genome assembly GCA_964570545.1 of uncultured archaeon. Lineage (GTDB taxonomy): Archaea > Iainarchaeota > Iainarchaeia > JAADDC01 > CAZMYQ01 > CAZMYQ01. The sequence continues at coordinate 1,073 of CAZMYQ010000027.1, forward strand.
AATTAGTAAATTTCTATTCAAAAATAGAAAGAAAATTGAAAAACAATGTTTATCAATACATAGGAGAAAAAGTTTTAGTCTTAAAAGATATGAATGGAAATATACATAAAATAAAATTGATAACAAAAGATGGATTAAGGGATTGGTATCAAAAATCAGAATGGATAATTAACAATGATAAAAGATACATTGATTTTGAATGTGATAAAATAGTAAATGATGTCGTGCGATGTATAGTAAATAAAACTTGGAAATACATTGAAAATTGTCATTTGGATTTAAAAAAGAAAAAGTATAAGTTTTACATAAAACTTATCTAAATGCTATTCTTGTAACTTCTCCATATTTACCCAATTCTTTTCTTAATAAACTTTTTACTCTTTCTTCTATTTGTTTATTGATTTTCATATCTACATATACTATAAATTCAGCATTTTCTATATTTCTTTCTTCTTGGATTCTATAAGAAATTCCTTTGATGTCGTGTTTTGTCGGCAATTCAGAAAATGCTTTCATAATTGATTTTTCAATTTGCTTAACTCTTTTAGATAATTCAACTCCCGATAAAGAGATTAAAACTTCTCCCTCAAATTCTTTTAATTTATATTCTTCTTTACTATCTTTTTTCTTTTTTGGTGTATTTTTCTTTAATTCTTTTTCAATTTTCTTTACTTCTTTTTCTATTTGTTTAACTGCCTTTTTCACTTGAACTTCACTTTTTTGTTTTTGCTTACCCATTATATTGTTATATAATTTTTTATTATATATTATTTATTTAGAAAAAGAATTAAATAAAAGTTTAATTAGAAATTTATTTTAATATTTCTTTTACTATGATGTCTGCTACTGCTACAAATCCACCAATTACCATAGAAGCGGGAATTAAAGCCCCAAAGTCTGTAACTGCTGTAATTGTCCCAAATGCTCCTGTATATAAAGCAATACCTGAACCAATAGCACCTGATATAAACGCATTAATTAAGCCATCCATTTTCATTAATTAGTATATAGAAATTTATAATATATATAAGTTAATTAGATTAAACAATTGCTTAATTTTTTAAAGATGTTTCTTATGTCTATTGCTTCTGATAAGTTAATATAAGAATTACAATTTTCATATTTTATCTTTTCTATTCTGACATATTCTGATGTGTTTTTTATGTATTTATAAGTTGGAATGTCATAAATGAATAAAAATCTTTTATACATAGATAAAGAAGACATTAATTTTTTGTCCTTTGTTTTGAATCCTCTTTCAAACCAATCATATATTTGTGTATTTAGATTAAATGAATTAATCCATTCTGTCTTTTTATTTCCCACCCTAATTGAAAATTGGTCTAAAATTAATGTCTCGCCTTTATCTTCAATCTTAAATGAAAATTCATTGTCTTTTATCTTATCTTCTACTATAAAACTATCAATAAATATTCTGTGTGGATTATACAATTGTTTAATGTATTGGATGTAAGAATTACAAAAACTCATTAATAATTTCCAAAATAAAGTGTTATGTTTTTTCAAATAGCCAATCCAACTCAACAATCCATATTTATATAAGTTATATAAATTACTCTCCACGATATAAAATCCATAATTAGATAATTTCCATATGTCCAATCTTTTAACTAAATTATCTATGTAATTAAATCTTCTTGTTTTTCTTGCTTGATAACATCCCGTCAGATATTTTCCCGCTATAAATGAATTATTTTTATAATCTAAAATATAATAAACTGTTTTGGATTTTAATTCCTCTCTTTTTACTTTTAATATATATGAATAATACTTTAATTTCTTCAACAAATCCTCGTCAAAATATAAAAAGAAATTGCTTTCTCTATCAAAAACAACATCTCCATTTTTTGAAATATGACATCCATTTTCTATTAACTTTATCATAGCATTTACAAAGAAATTATTTATATCATAATCTATTGAATAATCTATTTTGCCTATGCTTCTTATTGACATCTCAGGATATTTGTATTCAAAAAATGGTGTATAAGGAAATTTAATATATTTTGGAAATCCTAATTTTTTCATAAAATATATTCTTTCTATCGTTCCTTTTGCTTTTTTAAACTTATATATATCATTATAATTAAAATATATATATGCCGTCATCCTAACATCCCCCCTTCTATCATTATATAGTTCTTCCTTTGTAATATATTCCTTCGCCCTTATGTAAATCTATGTAATCACAATGAATTTCATAATCTTCTATTCGTGAATTTGGATTTTCAAAAATAAACTTATGCCATCTTTGTTCTATTATTTTATAGTATTTTGACATTTCATTTACAAAAAATTCTAAAAATGAAATTCCATCCAAAACTTTATACTTTGAAGCAATTTTAAGTAACATCTCAAAATATGATTGTCTATCCCAAACCCCTTCTAAATAAGACCATTGGAAGAATGTATAATAATTTGTGTGTTTTGTCCCCGACATAAAGCCTGATGTGGATACTAAAACTAATCTAAAAAACGCATCATAAATATTTTCTTGTAATACAAATCTAATGAATTCTGCTTGTGTTTTGAAAACTACAAATTTATGAGATTTTGCTTCTACAACCGTATAACCCTTATGTTCCAACTTTGATAGATAATCCTTTTTTAGCACATTCCAATTAATATAATTGAAAACTTTTTCTGCCATTTTTCCAACTATCTTAAAGATTTGATTGTAATATTTTTCTACTCTTTCCATTGTTCTTTGTCTTCTCCTAATGAATCTACTACTTAATTTTTCTCTTTTTTTGAATATTTCATCATATCTTTGTAATTTTGCTTTTTCTCTAAGATATTTTTTCATTGCTTGTCCTAAATGTCCTACATAAGATAAGACATAGTAATATTCAGGATTTCTTTTTCCGCCTTCAAATTGTTTAATTTTGATTAAATCATTGTGTCTACCCATTCACCATCCCCTCCGCTTCTAATGGTATTTGACCATTTGTAATTAAACTCGAATGTATCTTCTACATAATTTTCTAAAAACTTGTTCCAAACTTCATCAACATAAAAAACATCCCAACCCTCCACGATTGCTAATTCATTAAAACAATAAAATATATTTGCTAAACTTAAAAATGCTCTATAATCCTTTCCTTTTTTAAATTCAATCTTAGCATCATCTACATTCGTATTTAAAAATCTTTTTATTCTTTTAGCATATCCTAAATACTCTTCCATTGTTATTTTGTCCAAATCTTTAAATCCTTTAAATGTTCCATTTAATTTTACATATAAGAATCTATTACCAACATCAGGATATATTGATAAAACTCTCTCATCATACATATCCTGTGTGTATTGATTTATTAAAGTAATGATTGAAGTTTTTGATATGTCTATCTTATCAAATCCTAAACTTTTATCAGCATCGTAAACATCCCTAAAATCCGCAACGTTCAATAAACAAAAACAAACCTGTTTTAACTCGCTGTCTTCCAATCTTAAAAACTCATCTATTACAATTAAATCTTTATACAAAATATTTCTAAGACCCGCATATGACCGTATATTTGCTATGTGTATATAGTAATCAGTAAATATTAAATTTCTTAGTAAATTTGCTACTCCTGTTTTTCCAAAAGAAGAATCAGCAAAAATATTTAAAAACATTTTTCTTTTTAAAGCAAAAAGATATAACAAAAATAAAAACTTATTTGCTTCTTTATTTGTATGATTTACATAATTCCAAATATCAAAAATTGATTTTTCTTCTATGTTTTCAAAATCTATTTTAAATTCTTCTGCTATGAAAAACAATCTCGTTCTATGAGATATTGTCTGTTCAAAATCTACTTTTACATATCTTGATATTTTCTTAGAAATTATTTCAAATTTGAAGTTATCCTTTTCTATTTTTGCTATAAAGAATGGAATATGATTTAAACTAAATGTCTCCCATTTACTTATTTCAAAAACATTTTTTAATAGTTCTTCCTTATACTTACTGAAAATTTGATTTAAACCCAAACCCGCCGTCATCCTAACATCCCCTCGCATTAATTATTATGTAAAAAAAATAAAATTAGTTAATCATTGTTTTTTTTATCTTCTATGATTTCTAACAATGTATTAAATACATATCTTTGTTTTTCATCTAAATTTTCATTTACATATGAATCTATGATTTTTTCTATTACTTCACTGTATTCTTTTTTTAGTAAAATAGACATTGCTTTTAGTTTTTTCCACGCATTGAATTTTAATCTTACCATTACATCCTTATCGCTCTTTATCATTTAGCATCCCCTCCCATTCCTTTTAGTTTTAGATATATCTTATGTAACCCTTTTTTAATTAACTCCATATCAACATCTGATTGTGTATTAATCAATAAAAATCCATTCCTAACCTTACAAACATAAACTATTTTAAATGTATTTTTATTTATTTTTTTGCTAAAATAAATCTCGTCTGTAAACCAACCTTTTTCTATCAAATACCAATTATTTTTATATTTAATAAATGTCTCAATATTTTGTGTTCTTGTTATGAGATTTTCAAATTCTTTCATTACTTTTTTGTTCAATATGTCAAAGTTATCATTATTGTTCTTATAATTGTTAGTTCCTTCCATAGCAACCACCAACCAATCATTTACTATATGTAATATAAACTTTACAATATATATTAGTAAGTTCTAACATACCAATATTAACTTAATCTTAAATATTCTTAATTAATTATATAATTATGACATATGAGATTGTCCTAAAAGTTTATAAACCCGCTGATATGTCTTTGTTTAAAAGATATTTCAAAGAAATTAAAACTATAACAAAAGGAAAATTACAAGGAGTTATAGATGAAAAAGCATTAAATAGATTGATTGAATATTTAGATATATTAAGAAAAACCGAAAATATTAACTATCAAATAATTTATGTAGCAAAACCCGACCCATATATTCATATTTTATTATATTTAAAATTTGATAAAAAAAATGCTTCTGAATTTGCTGTAGAAGAATTAACATATCAAATAAGGAGAAATTTTGCTGATAATTTAATAGATATGAAAATAGATAAAAAGAATTATAAATCATTCATTGACTTTTCAATCAAAAGAAGCAAAATAAAAGATTTGATTAAGTTTTTAGAAGACCTAAAAAAGAATAAATGGATTATCGATTATAAGATAGAAGAAATAAGAGAAGATATATATGAAGTTATAAGAAATTTAAAAGTAATTTAATTTTTTTCATAATCAT
>CAZMYQ010000028.1:0-6180 GCA_964570545.1 uncultured archaeon
TATAAAAAGATAAAGTATTATGATAAGAAATTTGATTGGTTAAATTTAGAATTAAATTTATTGTATCATCAAGGAGCATCTGTTGAAAAATTTATAAATGGAAATAATATATTAATTGTTTCCCCAACTGCTTCTGGAAAATCTTTAATTTATTATTTGTGTATTTTGTATCAATGGTTAACGAGCAAAGGAAAATCTATAATATTATATCCTACAAAAGCATTATCAAGAGATCAATATGAAAAGTTAAAAAGTTTTTTTAAGAATTATTGTTCAAAAAATAAAATTGAACCGCCAGAAATTGGTTTATTTATAGGAGATATAAATAGTAAAGAAAGAAGAAAACTATTAGACTATGTAGATATTGGAATATTTACTCCTGATGTTTTAAATGCGCACTTGTGTGATGACTACATGACTAAGTTCTTAAAACATGTTGATTTAATTGTGTTGGATGAAGTGCATTCATTCAGAGGAACGTTTGGTGCAAATTTTAAATATTTGCTTTATAGATTTTTTAAAATACTTGAAAACTATGGAAGAAATCCAAAAATAGTTTGTGGTTCTGCTACATTATCAAACCCTGAAGAATTTATTTCAAATCTAATCCCAAATAAAAAGTTTGAAATAATTAAAAGTGATATATCTCTTTCTGAAAAAGAAGTATTTATTGTAGATGCAACTCAAATGAAGAAATTTGAAGTTTATAAATTGATATCTGAGATAATAAAAAACGAAAATCATGGAATAACTTTTTTTGATTCAAAATCAGAAGTAGAACTATTTTATAATATATACTACTACTTAGGAATATATCCATATCATGCTTCAAAAACAAAAGAAGAACGAGAAAATATAGAAAAATTATTCAAAGAAGGGAAAATAAAACACTTAATATCAACAAACGCGTTAGAAGCCGGGATAGATATTGGAAGTTTGAATTATATAATAATTCCAGGCATTCCACAACATGGCCTGTTTAGTTTAGTGCAAAGAATCGGTCGCGCAGGCAGAGGACAAACATCTGGAAGAATATATATTTTACTTACACAAAATTTCTTGGATTTGTATTTTAAAAATAATCCAAAAAAATTAGAAGAAATTTTAAAAGGCAAAACAGAAAATTTATATATTCCTGATAATGAATTTATTAAAGAGAAACATTTATTAAGATTGTATACGGAATTATCAGAACTTGGATTTGAGATTCCAGATGATATAAATATTTTAGCCAAGAGAAAAATGAAATTAAAAAGCAAGCAAATAACATTATTTGGAAATATAAAATATACATTTTCTGTTCCAGATTTAAGATTTATAGGTGGCTCTATTAAAATATATCATAAGGGAAAGTTGATATCTCAAATGGAGCAAAATAAAATAGAATATTTAACTGTTGGATATCCATTTATATTAAATGGTGCATTATATGTAGTAATAGATTCCAATGGAAATAAATCAGATGCAAAGTTAGTTCAAAAATATCCAGAAATATATAAACTTAATGCTGTAAAGAAAAAAGAAGTTTCCGTTATAGATGTTATTGAAGAATCTGATACTGTTAGTTTAGTAAAAGTAAAAGTAAATGAAAGATACATAGGATTTACGTCTAATTTTAATGAAGTATTTTATCAAATTCCTGAAATTCATGAATATCATAATTTATATGAATCTCGAGGCGAATTATTCGCCGAATATTTCGGACCAGAATTAAGTTATGAATATATCACTAAAGGAATTTATTTTAATATTCCTATTGAAGATTTTAATTCTTATGTGCGAGAAAAATATCAACATACTGATTTAATATATAACTTTTACCCACCTAAAAACGAGAAGGAATACTTTGCTTTTATAGAAGCATTAAATAATTTAAGAAAAAATAAAAAAATTACAAAGAAGGAATATAAATATATAAAATCACTTTGTGCAGATGTTTGTGCAATTCATGGAATTGAACATGCTTTCATAAAAGTTTGTCCTTTATTTTATATAGAAGATATTGCAGGCGTAAGTTATAAAAATGGAGATATAATAATATATGAAACTATTCCTGGTGGGGTTGGATATTCGGAGAAAATGTTTTCAAATTATACAGATATCTTAAAGGAAGCATATAATTTACTTGATAAGTGTAAATGCTCAGATGGGTGTAATATATGTGTTTATGACCCAAAATGTGGAAATAGAAACGCATTTCTTGATCGAGAATTTGCAAAAATTTTACTTAAAAAATATTTAAATAATAATTTTTAAGTCAATTTAGTAGCATAATCTATACCATGTACTCAGATAACGACTAAAACTAATATATAATCCATATGACAAATATATATAACAATCATTTAATAATATTATAACGAAAAAGAAAAGGAGGGACGTTAAATGCCATTGCAAAAACCACACATAAACATTTGTTTCATGGGACACGTAGACCACGGAAAATCTACAACAGTTGGTAGATTATTAGCAGAAACAAACGAAGAATATGCAAAATTAGTAGAACAATTAAGAGCAGAAGCAGAAAAAATTGGTAAAGCAACATTCGAATATGCATGGGTTTTAGATACACAAATTGAAGAAAGACAAAGAGGTATTACAATCAAACACATGGCAAAAGAATTTGAAACACAAAAATACCACATTACAATATTAGACTTACCAGGACACAAAGACTTTATTAAAAACATGATTACAGGAGCATCACAAGCAGATGCAGCAGTTTTAGTCGTCGCTGCAAACGACGGAATTATGCCACAAACAGAAGAACATGCAAGATTGACAAAGATTTTTGGTATTAACCAAATAATAGTTGCAATTAACAAAATGGATGCAGTAAATTACGACCAAAAGAGATTTGAAGAATTAAAGAACGAAGTTACAAACATGTTAAAATCAATTGGTTGGAAACCAGAAGAAATTAAAGCAATTATTCCAATTTCAGCATACAATGGAGACAATATAACAAAGAAATCTGATAAAATGCCATGGTATAACGGACCGACATTATTAGAAGCATTAGACTTATTCGAAGAACCACCAAAATTAGTAGATATGCCATTAAGATTACCAATCGAAAGTGTATATTCAATTAAAGGTATTGGTACAGTCGTAGCAGGAAGAATTTTAACAGGAACAATGAAAGTAGGAGATAAAGTAAGAATTGAACCAGCAGGAATTGATGGAGAAGTAAAGTCAATCGAAATGCACCACAAACCAATGCAAGAAGCAGTAGCTGGAGATAACGTTGGAGTAAACGTTAAAGGTGTAAACAAAGGAGATGTCGAAAGGGGAGATGTTATTGGCCCAGCAAACAATCCACCAACAGTAGCAAAGAAATTCACAGCAGCAGTTTTCATTATGGACCACCCATCAGTAATTGGAGTTGGTTACCAACCAGTATTCCACATTGCAACAGCACAAGTAGCATGTAAGTTTGTTAAATTAATTAGAAGAACTAATCAAGTTAAAGGCATTTCAGAAGAAAATCCTCAATTCTTAGAAAAAGGAGATTTAGCAGAAGTAGAATTAGAACCTATGAAACCAGTCGTTGTTGAAGCAAATATTCCAAGATTAGGACAATTCGCAATTAGAGATATGAATAGAACTATTGGTGCAGGTAAAGTATTGAAAGTGGAACCAAGAGAATAAAGGTGATAATATGAAAAAACTCCAATCCGCTCCTGAATTACTTTATATTACTTTTACATCTACAAATCATAAAATATTAGATGCTTTCGTTAAAAAAGTTAAAGATACAATTGGTCAATTGGGTTTAGAAGTCAAAGGACCAATAGCATTTAAAACAAAGAGATTAAGAATAGCAACGAGATATTCTCCGTGTGGAGACGGTACAGAAACTTACAAAACCCACGAAATGAGAATTCATAAGAGATTATTAATTTGTGCGTCAGACCCTCGTTTGATGATACAATTAAGAAGATTGAGAGTTCCAAAGGATGTTAAAATAGAATTAAGTTATAAGATTGCAGCAAGATAAATTATTTAAAAATTTTTATCTCTTCAACTTTTCCGTCTGGATATCTTCTTATTACAATATATGGAATTTTTTTCTTTTCAAATTCTTTTTTGGCGATTTTATATGGATCTATTTCATCTGTTTTTATCATTATTGGAGCTCCACATGCAATTTGAAGAGTTCTTAGTGATAATACTCTAACTCTTTCATAAATATTTAACTCTTCCATAATTTTTTATTCAATGAAATATATATTAAATTTTGCAGATTTTAAATAATGAGGTCCAAAAATTTGCTATTATTTTTATTGCTTATAATATTAGTACCTTTAGCATTTTCAAAAATAATTATTGTCGGCGTGAATACTGCTTTGGGTAGTGGTATAACTTCTCCTTTGGATGTAGAATTGAAACCAGGTAGTGGTAATATATATTTTACACAAGATAAATCAGAAATAGGACGAACTTTTATAAGAGAAGCAAGAGAATCTGTAGAAGCGGCATCTACTGTTTTAGGAAAAAATTTATTAGAAAAATATGATGTTTATTTTAAATTTAAAATTGATAGTCCTTCGATTGATGGTCCAAGCGCAGGAGCCGCAATGGCTTTGGGTACAATATTAGCATATAAACATATAGATTTAAATCATGATTACTGTATAACTGGTGCTATATCCCAAGACGGAAAAATACTACCAGTTGGAGCAGTTGATTTAAAAGCAAAAGTATGTATGCTAAATGGATACAAATACTTTTTTGTGCCATATGGGGAATTATCTCCAGATATGATAAACAAAAACATAAAAATATATGAAGTTAAAGATTTGAACGAATTATATTCGAAAATTATGGAATTGGAAGGAAAACCTGATAGTTTAAACTTACCTCCTGAATACAAACCTGAAAAATTCCCTTATGCGTTTGATAATAAATTTTTAGAAGAATATCTTAAACTTAAAGAAAAATATTTAAAATTAAAATCTGATGTAGAAAAATTGAAAGATGAAGTAAATTATTATTATCTTGTGGACACCCGAATTAAACTTTCAGAATATTATTATAAAGAAGCGCAAAAATATTTTGAATATAGATATATGTATCCTGCTTTGAATAGTATGTTTCACGCGATATATCAAATATCCGTGGGAAAAATAATCTTAGAATCTCCATCTGTTTTAAAAAAGAATACAATAATATATAACAAATATAAAAAAGAACTTCAAGATTTATACAAAAAATGGGATGATGATTTTAAAACTCTTCCAAAATATTCAGAAAATTTAGATTATTTAATTGCAGCACAATTGAGATGGAGTTGGGCCCATTCTAGATTTAAAGATTTTAGTGTGGATGTATATATCTTATCTAATTTATGGTACGATGTTTACAAACTATTTAAAAATTTGTCAGGAAAACAAACAAACTACGATATTAATGAAGATAAAATTTTAGAGGAAACTAAAATCGAATATGAAAACTATAAAACAATTGTTGGTATAGATTCATCTTATGAAATTTCTAGTAATTTCTGTGAAAATCAAAATTTAAAACTATGTTCTGCTGCAAATTATATTTATTCCGCTGCGGAATTATATCCTATGACAATAAAATATGATGCTAATAGTATGGAAAAATTTATAAATAAAATTTTATCTTACACACCAAAAACAAAGTATTCTAAACTTATGTATAGTGGTGCATATCTTTATGCTAAAGAAGCAAAATATTATTTAGATAATAACTATCCATATGTAGCAAAAAAAGATTTGTCAGAAGCGATGACATTTTATTATATAGCTAAAAAATTTGATGAATATTTTTACTTTGAAAAGAAAAATCATACAACACATTCCAATAAAAATATAATAGACGAAATTTTTGAAGTAATTACGGAAATTATAAACAACATATTTAAATTAATTCATCTATCCTAATTAGTTCATTTAATTTAGCAATTCGTATTCCTGCTGCTCCACATTTTATTAAATCTGCTCCTAATCCGACGGCTAAATGCGAAATAAATGGATCTTCTGTTTCTCCTGATCTATGAGAGACAACCGTTAAGTAGCCGTATTTTTTTGCTAATTTAAATGTTTCTACCAATCTTGAAACACTCCCTGCTTGGTTTAGTTTTAGAATAATTCCATCCGCGCATCTGTGATATTTCTTTAATACTTCATAATTTGTTGAAAATAAATCATC